>CALMAD010000137.1 GCA_937859105.1 uncultured Propionibacteriaceae bacterium | reverse complement strand
CCGAACGCGACGACGTCCTCGGCGGCGACGCCCACCGACCCGCACACCTCGGCGAGCAAGGCGGCCTTGGTGACCCCGGGGGCGCTCAGTTCGAGCATCCCGAACCGGTCGTGCGTGAGCGAATGGGTGACGACCGCGCGGTCGCCGACGACGGCCTCGGCGTCCGCGATGAGGTCGTCGGAGCACAGCGTCGGGTGGACGACCAGCAGCTTCACCACGGGATTCACCCGATCGAGCAGCTCGTCCAGGCCGGCCTCGATCGTGCCGGGCTCGCGGGCGCCGAGCAGCGGCGTCCCCGACTCGCACCCGAACAGGTCGCCGCGTTCGAGCGCGAACCGCACCCCCGGGATTGCCCGCCGCAGGTCGGCCGCGATCTCGGCGACCGAGCCGGCCGGCATGCCGCGCCGCAGCAGCACCTCGTGCCGCCCGACGTCGTAGAGCATCGCGCCGTTGCTGCAGACCACGAGCGGGTCGGCGTCCGCCAGGTCGTCGAGCACGCCCAACCACCGGACCGGACGCCCCGTCGCGACCACGAACCGGACGCCCGCCTCCCGCGCCTCCAGCACCGCCCGCCGGTTCAGGTCGGTGACGAGCCCGTCGGGGGTGAGAAACGTGCCGTCCAGATCGGACGCGATGACCCGCAGCCCCACGGCGTCACAGCTTGCTGGGCGGGGTCGGCTGGCCGGCCGTCGGCGACCCGGACGCCGAGGTCGGCGACCCGCTCGGCGACCCCGAGGTGGGCGACCCGGTGGTGGGGGAGCCGGTTGTGGGCGACCCCGAGCTCGGCGACCCGGACGTCGGCGACCCCGAGCTCGGCGAGCCGCTCCCGGACGCCGACGTCGGCACCGGGGGCGGCGGCGCCTGCGTCGGCGCGTTCTGGAACATCAGGATCGCGATCAGCAACGCCAGGCACATCAGCAGCAGCATGAGCAGCCACGACGCGAGGATCGACAGCCACCCCGACCGGTCGTGCCGCCCGGGCCACGGCAGTGGCCACAGTCGCCAGGCGCCGGGGCGGCCCTGCTCGATCCAGTAGTGCCGGTAGTCGGGCCCCGCCGGACGCCCCTGGTTCGGCAGCCACGACAGGTCGATCTCGGCGAGCAGCCGCTCCGCCTCGGACGCCGCCCCCGGCGTCCCGTCGTACGCGAGCGCCACCCACGGCGCCGTCGGGACGCCTTCGGGCCCGGCCGGCGCGTCCTCCTCCGCGCGGAAGCGATGCGCGAGGCGTCCCTCGTCCTGGCCGCGGCCCCCGCGCGCCAGGACCGTGTCGATGTGCATCTTGTTGACCGCGCCCGCCAGGCGGTCGCGCGCGGCGGCGTCGCCGGCCGCGCCCTCCGACAGCATGACGAGCATGGCGGGCGTGTTTCGTTCGTCGTGGGCGAGGAACGCGACCCCGGACGCCGTCGCCGTCAGCCGGGCATCCAGCCAGTAGTCGCCGACCCGGGGCGGGTCGCCGGGCAGCAGGGGCAGCGCGGCGTCGCCGGAGGGCTCGCGGGGGGAGCCGGGCTGCGGCGCGGGGCCGGTCTGCTGCGTCATGGGGACCTTCTCATCCGGGGGCTCGTCGCGGCGCGCGGCGCGTGCCGGACTCGCCCCATTCTGCACGATGCGCCACCGAGGGGTTCACAGGACAAGCGGGTATGGTTTTCGACAGCCCTCGCCCGCGAGGTGTACCGGTTCCCAGTTCAGGAGGATGTGCGTGACGACGCCCAGCCAACCCGACGGCAACGCCCCCCAGCCCGCCACCAGCGATCCGACGGCCCCCGAGACGGCGAGCCGGGGCGACTCGCAGGCGTCCGCGAACGTGCTGGGCGAGGCGATCGCCGAGGTGCAGCGCGTCATCGTCGGTCAGGAGCACATGGTCGAACAGCTCATGGTCGCCCTGCTGGCGAAGGGGCACGCGCTGCTCGAGGGTGTGCCGGGCACGGCG
This sequence comes from uncultured Propionibacteriaceae bacterium, assembly GCA_937859105.1. Classification (GTDB taxonomy): domain Bacteria; phylum Actinomycetota; class Actinomycetes; order Propionibacteriales; family Propionibacteriaceae; genus Propioniciclava. The sequence continues at coordinate 6,525 of CALMAD010000137.1, read as the reverse complement.
AAGACGCTGGCGGTCCGCACGTTCGCCGACGTGGTCGGCGGCGACTTCTCCCGCATCCAGTTCACGCCCGACCTGGTGCCCTCCGACATCGTCGGCACCCGCATCTACTCCGCGCAGCAGGAGACGTTCGACACCGCCCTCGGGCCGGTGTTCGCCAACTTCGTGCTGGCCGACGAGATCAACCGCGCGCCCGCGAAGGTGCAGTCGGCGATGCTGGAGCTGATGGCCGAGCGCCAGGTGTCGCTGGGCGGCCGCAGCTACCCGGTGCCGAAGCCGTTCATCGTGATCGCGACGCAGAACCCGATCGAGTCCGAGGGCGTGTACCCGCTGCCCGAGGCGCAGCGCGACCGCTTCCTGCTCAAGGTCGACGTGCCCTACCCGCGCGGCAACGAGGAGTTCGAGATCCTCCGCCGCATGAGCGTCCAGCCGCCGGAGGCTCGGCAGATCCTGAACCCCGACGTGGTGTTGCGGCTGCAGGAGCAGGCGTCCCAGGTCTTCGTCCACAATCTGGTCGCCGAGTACGTGGTGCGCCTCGTGCTCGCCACGCGGACGCCGGCCGAGTTCGGGCTGGCCGACCTCGCGCCGATCATCCAGATCGGCGCCTCGCCGCGCGCCACGCTCGGCCTGGTCGCGGCGTCCCGGGCGCTGGCGCTGATCCACGGCCGCGACTACGTGCTGCCGACCGACGTGCAGGCCGTCGCGAAAGACGTGATGGCCCACCGGCTCGTGCTGAGCTTCGACGCGGTGGCCGACAACATCTCGCCGCTGCAGGTCGTCGAGCGCATCGTCGCGATGGTGCCGGCCCCCACGCCGGTCTGGAACGACGCGTCGCGCCAGCAGGCCCGCCAGCAGCACCGCTACACGCCCGAGCCGCCGCGCGGCCCGGCGTCCCAGCAGCCGGCCCAGCCCGCCCAGCCGCCGCAGGGTGCCTACCCGGCGTCCCAGCAGCAGCCCGCTCAGCCGGAACAGCCGCACGGCTCCTACCCGGCCCCGTCGGCGACGTCTCAGCAGGGCCCGCGCGACTTCCCGCCCCCGCAGGGGCGGCCGTACGACGCGGCGCCCCAGCAGGGCGGCCAGCCCTCCGACGAGCGGCATCCCTGATCGGGGGAGGTAGCCAGTGACGAACCCGGTCTCGTTCGCCCCACCGCCCGAGGACGCCTCGATGGGCGCCCTCGCGTCGGTCATGCGCGAGCCCACGTCGGCGACCGTCCCGCTGAGCAAGCTCGCGCCGGAGGCGGCGCTGCGGCGGCTGGAGCTGACGATCGTCCGGCGCATGGAGGGGTTCCTGCACGGCGACCACCGCGGGCTGCTGCCCGGGCCGGGCTCCGAGACGAACGACGCGCGGGTGTACGTGCCTGGGCAGGACGACGTCCGCAAGATGGACTGGGCGGTCACCGCCCGCACCCAGACCCCGCACGTGCGCGACACCATCGCCGACCGCGAGCTCGAGGTCTGGGCGATGCTCGATGTGACCCCGTCGATGAACTGGGGCACCGAGGGCATCACCAAGCGCGACCTCGGCATCGCGGCGGTCGCCACGATCGGTTTCCTGAGCCAGCGGATGGGGGACCGGTTCGGCGGCGTCATCATGCGCCCCGAGAAGCTGATCCGCATCCCCGCCCGATCCGGCCGCATGGCCCTCTACGCGCTGCTGCGCCGGATGCTGACCGAGCCGATCGTCCACGACCGGGCCGTGGGCGACTTCGACCTGACGGCCGGCATCGAGGCCCTGGGCCGCATGCAGCGGCGACGCGGCCTGCGGGTGATCGTCTCCGACTTCCTGTCGCCGGGAGACACCGAGCTCGACCCGAACACCGAACCGCCGTGGGAGCGGGCGCTGCGGCGGCTGGCCGTCCGCAACCAGGTGATCTGCGTCGAGGTGCTCGACCGGCGCGAGGTGGAGTTCCCCGACGTCGGCGACATCCTGATCCGCGACCCCGAGACCGACTTCCAGCGCTACGTGAACACGGCCGACCCGGCCGCGCGCGCCCGGTTCGACGCGGCGTCCGCGGCCCAGCGTGAGCGCATCCGGGTGGCGATCCGACGCGCGGGCGCCGGGCACATCCTGCTGCGCACCGACCGCGACTGGGTGTACGACATCGCCCGGTTCGTCCTGAACTACCGGCGCACGGCGGCGATGCTGCATCAGCCGCCGCAGGGGGTCACGAAGTGACGTTCTTCTCCGAGAACTTCCTCAACCCCGAACGCCTGTGGTGGTGGGCGCTGATCCCACTGCTGGTGCTGCTGTACACCTGGGCGACCCGCCGGAAGAACCGGACCGGCATGCGCTTCACGAACACGTCGGTGCTGAACGCGGTGATCCCGCGGCAGTCGCAGTGGCGCCGGCACCTCGCGGTCGCGATGTCGCTGCTGAGCCTCATCACGCTCGTGGCGGCGTGGGCGCGCCCGAACGGCGTCGAGAAGGTGCCGCGCGAGCGCGCGACGATCGTCATGGTGATCGACGTGTCGCGCTCGATGGAGGCCACCGACGTCAAGCCGAGCAGGCTGGACGCCGCGAAGCAGCTCTCCACGGAATTCGTCAACGGGTTGCCCCCGCAGTACAACGTGGCGGTCGTCAGCATGTCGGGCAACCCCGCCGTCCGGCTGCCGCCCACGACCGACCGGGCCATGACGACCCGCGCGATCGAGGCGCTGCAGCCGCAGGATTCCACGGCGATGGGCGACGCGATCTACACCGCGCTGGACGCTATCCGCATGGCCCCGCGCGGCGACGACGGCTCGCTCGCTCCCGGCGCGATCGTCATGCTGTCCGACGGGCAGAACCAGACCGGACGCGCCCCCGCGCAGGCCACCGCGCAGGCGGCCAAGGCGAAGGTGCCGATCTACACGATCGCGTACGGCACGGAGAACGGGTCGGTCGACGTCGACGGACGCCGCGAGCGCGTCCCCCCGGACCAGGCGCAGTTGCGGGCGATCTCGCAGGCGACCAGCGGGCGGACGTGGACCGCCGAGAACGCCGGCCAGCTCGACAGCGTCTACCGCAACATCTCCTCGGAGGTCGGCTACGAGGAGGTCAAGAAGGAGGTCACCGCGACCTGGGCCGGGTACGGCCTCGCGTTCGCGGTCGTGGCGGCGCTCGCCGCCGTCTCCCTGGGAGCGAGGTGGCCCTGATGGCCGTGCACACGATGATTACGCTGCTGGCGTTCATGCGGCCCGAGCGGCTGTGGTTCCTGGCGGTGATCCCGCTGTTGGTGGTCGCGTACCTGGTGCTGCTGCGTCGCCAGCGCACCCGGAGCAGCCGGTTCGGCATCGACAACCTGCAGCGCGTCCTGCCGAAGCAGGCGGCCTGGAAGCGGCACATCGCCGTGGGCGCGGCGATCCTGTCGCTGGCGTCCCTGACGCTCGCGTTCGCGCAGCCGTCCGGGATGGTGAACGTGCCGCGGGAGCGGGCGACCATCGTGGTGACCATCGACGTGTCGCGGTCCATGGAGGCGACCGACGTGGCGCCCAACCGGCTGGACGCGGCGAAGAGCGCGGCGTCCGGCTTCGTCGACATGCTGCCGGCGGGGTTCAACGTGTCGCTCGTGTCATTCGCGGGGACGTCGGCGATCGTGGTGCCGCCGACGACCGACCGCGGCATGGTGAAGCGGGCGATCGAGAACCTGCAGTTGGCTCCGTCGACCGCGATCGGCGAGGGGATCTACAGCTCCCTGGACGCGTTGTCGCTCGTGCCGCCGGACCCGCGGCGTCCGAACGAGCCGACGCCCGGGGCGATCGTGCTGCTGAGCGACGGGTATACGAACATCGGTCGCTCCTCGGCCCAGGCCGCGCAGGACGCGAAGAAGGTCAACGCGCCGGTCTACACGATCGCCTACGGCACGGCCGACGGGTACGTCGTCAGCGGAGGACGCCGCGAGCGCGTCCCGGTCGACAAGCGCGAGTTGGCGACCGTCGCGAGGGAGTCGGGCGGCGAGGCGTTCAGCGCCGGTTCGGACGCCGAACTGCGGCAGGTCTACCAAGGCATCGCCCGGTCGGTGGGCTACCAGCAGGTCGAGCGCGAGGTGACCGAGCAGTACGCCGGGTACGCGCTCGCGTTCGCGCTGCTGGCGTCCCTCGCGGTGATCTCGCTGGCGGCGCGCTGGCCGTAATTCGCTGGATGCGGCGGAGTCGACACCGCGTGATGGAGGGTCCGGCCGACCCTGAAGTCTAGGGGGGCGTCAGTCGTCGTCGAAGTCGCCGGCGAGCGCTTTGGCGGCGAGGCGCTCTTCGGTGGCGGTCTCCCAGACCTCTTTGGCCGCGGTGAGGTTCAGCGCGACGATGAACAGCCCCAGCACGATGTCGGGCCACCCGGACAGCGTCAGGTGCGTCACGACGCCCATCGCGATGATCGCGGCGTTGGCGTAGACGTCGTTGCGGGCGGCCAGGAACGCCGCCTTCGTGAGCGAGCCGCCCTCGTGCCGGAACCCCGCCAGCAGCCAGGCGCACACGGCGTTGACGACGATCGCGCCGCCGGCGGTGACGATGAGCGAGAGGACGTCCGGCGGCTCGGGATCGCCGAACTTGGCCACCGCCTGGACGATCGCCGCGATCGCCGGCACGCAGATGACCAGGGCCATCGCCTTGCCGGCCAGCGCCCGCTTCGCCAGTGGCAGCCCGAGGGCGAGGAAGATGAGCAGGTTGACGGCCGTGTCCTCCAGGAAGTCCACCGAGTCGGCGAACAGCGACACCGAGCCGATCGCCAGCGCGACCGCGATCTCGACGAAGAAGTAGGCGAGGTTCAGCGCCGCCACGACCAGCACGGTGCGCTTGAGACGTCGGGTCAGGTCGGGGTCGTCGCCGGTCACGGCGCGAACGTAGCACGCGGCCGTTTTGCCCTGTGGTTGACTCGGACTATGACCGACATCGCCGCGAATCTGGCCGCCATCGACGCTCGCATCGGCGCGGCGTGCGAGCGTGCCGGACGCGGCCGCGACGAGGTCCGGCTGCTGCCGGTCAGCAAGACGCGGCCGGCGTCCGACGTGCTCGCCGCCCAGGCCGCCGGGTACACGCGGTTCGGCGAGAACCGCGTGCAGGAGGCGGAGGCGAAGGCGTCCGAGGTCGCCGAAGCGGGGGGCGTCGGGGTGACGTGGGCCGTGATCGGGCCCCTGCAGACCACCAAGGCGAAACAGCTCGTGAGGTTCGCGGACGAGTTTCAGGCCCTCGATTCCGCGAAGGTGGCGGCCGAACTCGACAAGCGTCTGGACGCCGCCGACCGCACCCTGGAGGTGCTCCTGGAGGTGAACACGTCGGGGGAGGAGTCCAAGTTCGGCGTTTCGCCCGCGCACGTCGTCGCGTTCGCGCGCGAGCTGCGCAGTTTCGAGCGGCTGGACGTCCGCGGGCTCATGACGATCGCGACCAACACCTCCGACGCCGACCGGGTGGGCGCCTGCTTCGACGACCTGGCCGGGCTCCGGCAGCGGCTTCGCGACGAGCTCGGCGGGGACTATCCGGAGTTGTCGATGGGCATGTCCGGCGATTTCGAGCTGGCGATCGCGCGAGGCGCGACGTGCGTCCGCATCGGGACGGCCATCTTCGGCGCACGTCCTCCGTTGCCGAAGCGCTGAGCGGGTGGACGCCCCTCGCCCGGGCCCGCCTCGCCCGGGCCCCTCTCACCCGACCTGCGCCCTCGGCGGACCCCTGGAGCCCTTCACCCGGCCGGCTCCCTCGTCTGGCCTGCTCCCTCGCCCGCCCCGCCTCGTTTGTTGCGGATCAGTGCGGCGCGTCGGTTGCCCGGACCACGATTCTGCAGCACTGATGTGCAACAAGGCTGCCGGGCCGGGGGGTATCCGCCTTGGGGCGAGGGGCGAAGGAGAGGGGCGAAGGAGAGGCGGGCGTCATGGCGTGGGATGAGGGGATGTCCGGTGTCGTCGTCCTGCCTGGGGGGCTGCTGGTGCGGGGTCGGTCAAGGCGGACGCCGGTCCTCGTCGCCCCGGATTGGGGGCTCTACCTCCGTGGCCGGCGTCCATCGCCCACCGCGTGGCCGCACCGGTGGGTGCGTTGGCCAGACTTCGCCCTCCCGCTGGACGCCACCGACGCCCGGGACGCGCTCGTGGAGGCCCGGCGGCGGGCGGCGTCCGAGAGGGTGGAGATCGGGTGCGGGCACGGGCTCGGCCGCACTGGCACGGCGCTGGCGGCTCTGGCGATCCTCGATGGCCTGAACTCGGACGCCGCTGTGGCCTGGGTCAGGGACGCCTACCACCCGCGCGCCATCGATACGCCATGGCAACGGGCGTGGCTGCGCCGGTTCGCGCGTCGTTGACCGAGCTGACGGCAGCGAACCGGGGCACTCCCGGTCGGGGATCGTCAGCGCTGTTCGGGTGAGGTCGGCGGCGCTCGCCTGGTGGCCGGACGCCGGCCCACGGGGGCCTTCGAGCCGCGGGTAGGGCGCGTGTGGCGGATCAGTGTGGCGTGTCGGTTGCCGGGACCACGATCCTGCAGCACTGATGTGCAACAAGCGGGGGCCGAAGGTGACCCGGCGGCAGCGTCGGTGCGCGACCGGCTCACCCAGCGACGTCTCGCCCGATC
>CALMAD010000136.1 GCA_937859105.1 uncultured Propionibacteriaceae bacterium | reverse complement strand
ACGCCGGCGTCGTCCTTGACCTCGACCCGCACGCGGGTCTCGGCCACGGGCTCGGCCTTCACGACGTTGTCGCGGCCGCCGACGGCGTCCAGCCACTGCTTGGCCTGGTTGGTCTCGACGTCGCTGACGATGATGACCCGCGGCTCCGGCTCGTCCTCGACCAGCTCGCCGCGGGCGGCGGCCTTCTGCTCGGGCGTGCGGTAGTCGAAGAAGATGACCAGCAGCATCGTCGTGAAGAACGACGCCGCGATCGCGATGGCGTACAGCGGGATGTTGTTGAACGCCGGGATCGTGAGCAGCGACGTGAAGACGAACGCGTTCGTCCTGAGGCCGCCGCCGATGCCGATGATGACGCCGCCCACGAGGCAGCCCACCAGGATGCGCGGGTAGATCCGCTTGAACCGCAGGTGGATGCCGTAGAGGGACGGCTCGGAGATGCCGCCCAGCAGGCCGGCCGCCAGGGCGCCGGTCGCCGTCTGCCGCATCTGCGCGTCCTTGTCGCGCGCCGCGAGGACCAGCACGCCGGCCGTCGCACCGAAGGCGGCGAAGTTCCACGCGCCCATCGGGCCCTGGATGAAGTCCGAGCCGGTGGAGGCGATGTTGGCCAGCATGATCGCGTTGATCGGCCAGTGCAGGCCGAGCGGCACCATGAACGGGTAGGCCAGCGGGATGACGATCGCGAACACGAGCGGCGAGAACGTGTTGATCGCGCTCAGGATGCTGCCCAGGCCGGCGCCGACGAAGATGCCGATCGGGCCGATGAGGAACGCGGTGAGCGGCAGCATGATGATGAGCGCCAGGAACGGCACGAAGATCAGCTGCAGGTTGTCGGGGATGATCTTCTTCAGACCCTTGTAGAGCGGGCCCAGCACCCCGGCCATCAGCAGCGGCGGGAAGACCTGCGAGCCGTAGTCGCGGATCAGCAGCGGCACGCCGAAGATGTTGATCGTCGGCACTTCGCTGCCGAACAGCTGCATCTGGAAGGCCTCGGGCCGCTCGGCGAGCGCCTTGAAGCCGGGCAGGAGCAGCATGCCCATGATCGCCGTGCCCACCCAGGGGTCGGCGCCGATCTTCTTGCTGGCGTTGTAGGCGACCATCAACGGCAGGAAGTAGAACACCGAGTTCCACATCAGGTTGATGAACGCCCACCCCGGCGGCAGCGTCGTGCGCGGGTCGGCCCAGTTGCCGATGACGCCCAGCGAGCTCATCAGCGCCATGAACGTGATGATCAGGGACGCGCCCAGCAGGGCTCCGAGGATCGGGCGGAACGAATCCGACAGGAACTCGAAGAAGTTGTCGACCCAGGCGAACTTGCCCCGGACGCCGCCGGCGCGGGCCTCGGCCTTGATCTCGGCGTCCGTCTTGGCACCGCCGCCACCACCGCTGGCGCTGGCGGCGCCCATGTTGGACATCTCGGGCAGGCCCATGATCTCGTTGTAGACCGTCGCGACGGCCCCGCCGATGATGATCTGGTACCGCTCGCCGGCCTGCGGCACAGCGCCCATGACGCCCTTGATGCCCTCCACCTTCGGGGTGTCGACACCGGACGCGTCGTGCAACTGGAAGCGGAGCCGCGTCGCGCAGTGGGTCAGGCTCGTGATGTTCTCGGGCCCGCCGACTGCGTCAACGATCTCTGTCGCAGTAGACATGTCTCACTCTCCTTGAATCTTGTGACGGCGTCCGGCTCACTCGTCCATCGGGACGAGTTCGCGGACTTCGGCGGGGGTACGGCAGGTGACGGCCTTCGCCGCCAGCTCCTGGCACTGCTCGAGCGTGTAGGACCGGACGGCGGCCTTCACCGAAGGGATCGCCGGGATCGAGCAGCTCAGCTCGTCGACGCCGAGCCCGACCAAGACCGGGACGGCCTGCGGGTCGGACGCCACGCCGCCACAGATGCCGAGCCACTTGCCGTGCTCGTGCAGAGCGTCGCAGGCCCCGCCGATGAGCGCGAGGATCGCCGGGTTGCAGGGGTCGACCTGCGGGGCGAGCTTCGGGTGGCCGCGGTCCATCGCCAGCGTGTACGACGTCAGGTCGTTCGTGCCGACGGAGAAGAACTCGCAGCCCTCCTCGGCCGCGAACTGCTTCGCCATGACGGCCACCGACGGGACCTCCATCATGATGCCGACCGGCACGTGCGCGGAGATCTGGAGCTTGTCGCGCTCCTCGTCCCAGATGCGCTTGGCGTTGCGCCAGTCGTCGATCGTCGCGATCATCGGGAACATCACGTTCAGCTCGGCGCCGACGTCGGCGGCCTTCATGATCGCGCGGCACTGCGCGCGCAGCACCTCGGGACGCTCCAGCCCCACCCGGACGCCGCGGATGCCCAGGAACGGGTTCTCCTCGGCCGGGATCGGCAGGTACGGCAGCGGCTTGTCGCCGCCGACGTCCAGCGTGCGGATCACGAGCGGCTGGCCCGGCTTGAGGGCGCGGGCGCAGTCGGCGTAGACCTGCGCCTGTTCGTCCTCCGTCGGGGCCTTGGTGCGCCCGAGGAAGACGAACTCCGAACGGAGCAGGCCGACGCCCTCGGCGCCCTTGGTCTGCGCATCCTGCGCGTCCTGGACGCCGCCGATGTTGGCGACGACCTTCACCTGACGCCCGCCGTCGGCCGTGATGGCCGGCTCGTCCTTGTGCGACTCCTCCTCGGCCTTACGGGCCGCGATGCGATGCTGCCGCTCGACGATCTGGGCGATCTCCTCGTCCGTCACGTTCATCTGCAGCGAGCCCTTGCTGCCGTCGAGCACGACCTTCGTGCCGTCGGCGATGTCGAGCGCGCGGCCCTCGATGCCGGCCACGGCCGGGATGTCGAGCGAGCGGGCGATGATCGCGACGTGCGAGGACGCCCCGCCGTTCGTCGTGGCGAACCCGACGACCTTGCTGCGGTCGAGCTGGGCCGTGTCGGACGGCGTGAGCTCCTCGGCGATGAGGATCGTGCCTTCGGCGAGCTCGGGCTTCTCGCTGCGCTGCCCCGTGAGCTCCTCCAAGACGCGCTGGCCGACGTCGCGGACGTCGTTCGCGCGGCCCGCCAGCACCTCGTTCTTGAGGTTCGCCAAACGGTCGGCGTACGTGTTGAACGCGGCGCGCCAGGCGAACGGGGCGCTCTTGCCCTTGTCGATCGCGCTCACCGCGAGGTCGAGCAGGTCAGGGTCGCCGAGGATCTCGGCGTGCGCGGCGAAGATCTTCGCCTTGTCCGGATCCGACTCCTTCTCCAGCCGCGACTGCAGGGCGGACAGGTCGAGGGTGGCCCGGTCGATCGCCGCGTTCAGCTTGCGGCGCTCCTTGTGGTGGTCCTCGCCGAACTCCTCGACCGTGATGTCGTCGTGCCGCAACTGCAGCACCTGGCCGACGCCGAGGCCCGGGGACGCCGAGACGCCCAGCAGCAGGTTCCAGTCGCCGGACTTGGGGCCGGCGTCCTCCTGCGGCTCCTCCTCGACGGGGGCTTCCACGGCCGGGATCGCCTCGGTGTCCTGGCCGCCCAGCGGCAGCGGCGGGCAGTCCTCGCCGAGGCCGTTTTTGATGGCCTGGGAGATCTCCTCGATCGCCTGCGCGGCGTCCGGGCCTGTCGCCGTGACGGTGATCTTCTCGGCGTTCGCGACGGCGAGGCCCATGATCGACATGATCGACTTCGCGTTCGCGGAGTCGTCGCCGCGGCGCAGCCGGATGTCGGACTTGAAGCCCTTGGCGAGGTTCACCAGCGTGGCGGACGGGCGGGCGTGCAGGCCGGTCGGGTTCGGCACGAGGATCGCCTCCGACGTGACGGTCTTGCCGCCGGACGCCGCGGCGTCCCCCTCCTCCTGCTCGGCCAGCACGACCTCGGCGGCGACGTCGCTGCCGGCCGTGACCAGGCCCGTGCTCGGGGTCAGCGAGGCGACCATGTCGGAGTTCGCGATGACGGTCTGCGTCAGGACGCTCTTCGCGTGCGTCGCGACGACGTCGAGATCGAACTCGATGAGTTCGTCTCCGACCTCGACGTGATCGCCTTCCTTGACCTTCGGCGTGAAGCCCTCGCCCTGCATCCGCACGGTGTCGAGGCCGATGTGCAGCAGCACCTCGAGGCCCTCGTCCGACCGGATCGTGATCGCGTGGTGCGACGGCTGGAGGTCGGCAACCTCACCCGCGATGGGCGCGAGCAGTCGTCCCTCCAGGGGGTCGATCGAGAAGCCCTCGCCGACCATCTTCTTGGCGAAGACCGGGTCGGGGACTTGCTCGATCGGCAGCATGATGCCGGTCAGTGGCGCGGTGAGCTGAACGGTGGCGGTGGTACTCGCAACGCTCACAGCAGCCTCCTCTCTCGTAGTTAGGGGGCGGGACGATTCCCACGAAGTCACAACTTAGTGAATGTCCGCTCCGAGCACACCGGGTACGCAGAATGTTGTGCGGAACGCGTGGACGCCCGTCTCACCATCGCTCCCGCCGGGCGGCTCGCGGACGTTCCCCCACGGGCTAGGCTGCCCGCGTGCCGATCTCGTCCCCGCAGCCGCCGACGCCCCACCCGAGCGGCGCCCGGCCGCCCGCGATCCCGCCCAAGCTGATCCCCCGGCACGTCGCCATCGTGATGGACGGCAACGGCCGCTGGGCCAAGCAGCGCAACCTGCCCCGGACCGAGGGGCACGCCCGCGGGGAGGCGTCCCTGCTCGATGTCATTCACGGCGCGATCGAGATCGGTGTTCAGTATCTGTCGGCCTACGCGTTCTCGACGGAGAACTGGAAGCGCAGCCCCGACGAGGTGCGCTACCTGATGGGCTTCAACCGCGACGTCATCCACCGGCGCCGCGACGAGCTGAACGCCCTCGGCGTCCGCATCAGATGGGCCGGCCGCTATCCCAAACTGTGGAAGAGCGTGATCGCCGAGCTCGAGGAGGCCGAGCGCATGAGCGCCGGCAACGACGTCCTCACGCTCCAGTTCTGCGTCAATTACGGCGGGCGCGCCGAGATCGTGGACGCCGCGCGCGAGGTCGCGCGGCCCGCGCAGCAGGGCCGGCTTGACCCGGACCGCCTGACCGAGAAGTCGTTCGCCCGGTTCCTCGACGAGCCGGAGATCCCCGATGTGGACCTGTTCGTCCGTAGCTCCGGCGAGCAGCGGACGTCCAACTTCCTGCTGTGGCAGTCGGCGTACGCCGAGATGGTCTTCCTCGACCGCCTGTGGCCCGACTTCGACCGGCGCGACCTGTGGCACGCCATCCAGCTCTACGCGACGCGCGACCGCCGCTACGGCGGCGCGATCCCCAACCAGGTCCGGACGCCGTAGGCGTCCGTTTCAGCGAACGAAACACCGGGAGTCAGTTGGCGCCCCGGCGGTCTTGATCGCACCCGCCGACGATGAGAACCTTTCAGCGTACGCAATGACGCGTTTCTCTCAATGCAATGAAAGAGGTGCGCGACCCTGCTCACCGAGACGGCGCCGCTGGGCCAGCGCGGCCGGTACGCGAGCTTCGTCCAGGTGGGCGCCGCGCTCGGCGCGGCCCTGGGCGCGATCGTCTGGGTGGCGGCGCAGACCCTCTCGCAGGACGCGCTCATGGTGTGGGGCTGGCGCGCCATCTTCTGGAGCAGCATCGTCGTGACGATCGTCGCTGCGCTCGTGCGCTCGAAGATGAACGAGAGCCCCGTCTTCGACGACCTGAAGGAGGCCGTCGACGTCGTCGACCGCCCCCCGCTCGCCGAGGTCTGGCACGACGGGCGCGGCACCGTGCTGCGGGTCCTCGGCAGCTTCTTCGGCGCGTCCACGCATTCGTACCTGTACCAGGTGTTCATGGCCTCGTACCTCGTGACCGTGCTGGGCATGGAGACGACGTTCATCCCGCCCGTGCTGCTGATCGGCGCGCTCGCTGCGGCCGTGTCGGCGTTCGTCTCGGGCATCATCTCCGACCGCATCGGACGCCGCGTCTGGCTGCTGATCCTCTGCGCCGTCCTCGCGGTGACGCCGTTCATCGCCTTCCCGCTGCTGAACACCGGCAACCGGTTCGCCATCGCCGGCGTCATCATCTTCGGGTTCGTGTTCGCGGCCCAGGGCATCACCGGGCCCCAGATGAGCTTCTTCCCCGAGCTGTTCGGCAGCCGCTACCGCTACGCGGGCGTGACGGTCGGGCGCGAGTTCGGCTCGGTCGTCGGCGGCGGCCTGGCTCCGGTCTTCGCGGCGTCCCTGCTGGCGTGGTTCGGCGGGTCGTGGGTGCCGGTCGCGATCTACATGACCCTGGTGATGGTGGTCTCGTTCGTCTCCACGTACGTGAGCCCCGAGACGCTGAACCGCGACCTCCGCGTCACCACGGACGCCGCGCCGGGCGAGGCCCGGCAGTTCGTCAACGGCGGCTGGGTGCACCGCCGCTGACGTCGGTCGGCTGCTGGGAATCCTCGGACGCCCGCGCGGCGGCCTGGCGGTTGGCCTGCGCGCTCACCACGAGCGAGCCGATCAGGCCGAGCGCCAGGAAGGCCGCGGCGATCCACAACGCGCTCGACGTCGCCCGCGCGAAGCCGTCGGCGAGCGCGGCCGCGAGCTGGGGCGTCCGGTCGCCGAATCGTCCGTGGGCGCCCGCGGCGACCAGGCCGGGGATGTTCGATCCCGCCCAGAGGACCGTCGCGTCCACCAGGCCGGACGCCGCCCGTCCGGTGAGCCCGAACTCGGCCAGGTGGACGGGCAGCGTCGCGTGGAGGCTGACGGCCAGGGCCGTCCCGCCGATGGCGCTGCCGAACGCCGACCCGAGCTGCCGGACCGTGCTCTGCGTCGCGGACGCGGCCCCCGACTGCGCGGTCGGCACGTCGGCCAGCACCGTCGACGTCAGTTGCGCGGACGCCAGCCCGAGCCCCAGCCCGTAGACGGCGAGGGTGACGGCCAACAGCCACGGGGAGGTCGTCCGGCTGAGGGCCAACGCGGTCACCGCGACCCCGGCCACCTCGAGCGCCAGGCCGAGCGTGACGACGCGCGGCGCACCGAACCGGGCCGCCACGTGCCGGGCCATCGCGCCCGACAGGAAGGCCCCGAACGCCATCGCGGCCAGCACGAGGCCCGCCCCCATGATGTCGAGGCCCAGCACGTTCACCAGGAACAGCGGCACGACCAGCACCAACGCGAACTCGGCGACCGCGACCATGCCGGCGGTCAGGTTGCCCCAGGCGAACGTCCCGATGCGGAACAGGCTCAGGTCGAGCAGCGCGGAGCGGCCGAAGAAGCCGCGGCGTCCCTCCCAACCGAGGAACAGGCCGACCAGCACGATCCCGACGCCGATCGCGGCGGCGGGCAGCGACACCGGGGCGTCCTGGCCCCAGACGAAGCCGAGCAGCGGGAAGTCGGCCGTGGGCGTCCACCAGCCCAGCGAGTTGCCCTCGATCAGGCCGAACACGAGCAGGCCTAGGCCGCCGGCGCTGAGCAGGAGGCCGAGGACGTCGGCGCCGGGGGCGTCGATGCGGCCGCGGCTCTCCGGCACCCAGGCGACGCCGGCGGCGACGACCGCGATGCCGAGCGGGACGTTCACGAGGAAGATCCAGCGCCAGTCCAGCCACGTCGTCAGGACGCCGCCGAGCAACGGCCCGATCGCGGCCATGCCGGCCATGACCGCCCCCCAGACGCCGAAGGCGACGGCCCGGTCGCGGCCGCGGAAGGTCGCGTTCACCGTCGACAGGGTCGACGGCAGCACGAGCGCCCCGCCGACCCCCTGCAGCGCCCGGGATGCGATCAACTGTTCGGCGCCCGACGCGAACGCCGCGACCACGCTGCCGGCCACGAACACCGTCACGCCGGCGAGGAACAGCGAGCGGCGTCCGAAGCGGTCGCCGAGGCGTCCGAAGGTGAGCAGCAGCGCCGCGAACACCACCGAGTACAGGCTGTTGACCCACTGCGCGTCGGTGAGGTCGAGCCGAAGATCGGCGATGATCGCGGGCAGGGCGACGCCGACGATCGTGCCGTCGAGGACGATGAGGGACAGCCCCGCGGCCAGCACCGCGAGGGCCGCCCATTTGCGGTCGTGATTCACGCCGTCAGGCTATGCCCGCCGGCGCCGGTGCACGTCCATCGTCCGATTGATCGACGGGCGACTCCGCTAGCCGGACCGCCGACCCCGGCCCGTCACCGGGGAGGATCGCCCGGGGTGGCGTCGGCGTCCGGGCCCGTCGGGTCGCTGATGTCGTCGGCCAGCTGCGCCCCGCGGCGCATGACGATGACCGGGCAGTGGGCGTCGCGCAGCAGCCCGCGGCTGGTCGAGCCGAGCAGGAGCCCCGCGAACCCGTCGCGGCCGCGCGACCCGACGAGCACGAGCGAGCAGCCTGTGGACGCCTCCACGAGCGCGGACGCCGGCCGCTGGTTGACGACCCGGATCTCGAGGTCGAGGCCGGGCGCACGGTCGACGTACGGACGCACCAGGCGCTCCACCAGCCCCTCGAAGGACCGTTCGAGATCGTCCGGCTTGAACGTCGTCGCGGCCTCGCCGTCGAGCCACGGGGTCGTCCAGGCGTGCAGCGCGATCAGCGGGACGCCGCGGCGCCTCGCCGCGGAGACCGCCAGCCTGATCGCGGCCCGGGACTCCTCCGAGTCGTCCACGCCGACCAGGACGGGGCCGTCCGGGGTCGGGTCCCCCTCGTCGGGGATGATCGCGACGGGCCCGTGCGCGTGGGTCGCCACGGCGTCCGACGTGCCGCCGAGCGCGCGCACCTTCAAAGGCACGCCCACGCCCCGCGCGCCCACGACGACGAGCTCGGCCGTCTTGGACGCCCGGGCCAGCACGTAGGACGCCCTGCCCTCGATCACCGTCTCGTCGACGGTGAGGCCGGGCCGGTCCTTCCGGACGCGGCGCGCCTCGCGGGCGAGGCTGCGCTTGGTCGAGTCGAGAATCTCCTCGGGCAGCCCGCCGTGAATCATCGCGGAGTACACGCCCGTGCGCGACGGGATCGGGAACTCCGACACGGTCTGCACGATCAGCAGCGGAAGCCCGCGCCCCTGCGCGACCTCCGCCGCCCAGTCGATCGCACCCCGCGCCCGCTTCGAGCCGTCGGTGCCGACGACGATGTAACCGGTTGCCTCCAGTGTGGTCATGGCCCCTCCTCAGTGAGCGACCTCGCTGCACCCAGATATCAGGGTCTATCGATATTACCCCTGGAGGGGCTTCCCGTCACGGGGGGACAGATCCCCCCGGTGGCCCGGGGCGCTTTAGTCGTGCCCGGACTCCATGCCGGAGAAGTTCTGGCCCTCCTCGATGACCTCGGAGTTCGGGGTCGTCTGCTGGGTGATCGCCTTCGCGGCGCCCTGCTCGAGCTCGCCGACCAGCTCGGAGACCGCGCCGCCGACGAGGCCGATCTGGGCGTAGGACTCCAGCCGCGTCCGCGTATCGGCGATGTCGAGGTTGCGCATGGTCAACTGGCCGATGCGGTCCACCGGGCCGAACGCCGAGTCCCCCACCCGCTCCATGGAGAGCTTCTCGGGGTGGTACGACAGCGACGGGCCCTCGGTGTTGAGGATCGTGTAGTCCTCGCCGCGGCGCAGCCGCAGCGTGACGGTGCCGGTGATCGCCGAGCCGACCCAGCGCTGCAGCGACTCGCGCAGCATGAGCGACTGCGGGTCGAGCCAGCGGCCCTCGTACAGCAGGCGTCCGAGCTTGCGGCCGTCGTTGTGGTAGGCGGCCACCGTGTCCTCGTTGTGGATCGCGTTGACGAGCCGCTCGTAGCACACGTGCAGCAGGGCCATGCCGGGGGCCTCGTAGATGCCGCGGCTCTTCGCCTCGATGATGCGGTTCTCGATCTCGTCGGCCATGCCGAGCCCGTGGCGTCCGCCGATCTCGTTCGCCCGGCGAACCAGGGCGACCGGCGAATCGAAGCTCTCGTCGTTGATGCGCACCGGGATGCCCTGCTCGAACGAGACCGAGACCTCCTCGGTCTCGATCTGGACGTCGTCGTGGTAGTGGGCGACGCCCATGATGGGCTCCACGATGTCCATGCCGACGCCGAGGTACTCGAGCTCCTTGGCCTCGTGGGTGGCGCCCCAGATGTTGGCGTCGGTGGAGTACGCCTTCTCCTTGCTGTCGCGGTAGGGCAGGTTGCGCTCGGTGAGCCACTGGCTCATCTCATCGCGTCCGCCGAGCTCGGAGACGAAGTCGGCGTCGAGCCACGGCTTGTAGATGCGCAGGTCGGGGTTCGCCAGCAGGCCGTAGCGGTAGAACCGCTCGATGTCGTTGCCCTTGTAGGTGGAGCCGTCGCCCCACACGTTCACCCCGTCCTCCTTCATCGCGCGGACGAGCATCGTGCCCGTCACCGCGCGACCCAGCGGGGTGGTGTTGAAGTAGGTGCGCCCGGCGGACCGGATGTGGAACGCCCCGCACGCCAGCGCGACGAACCCCTCGTTGACCAGCTCGGTCGTGCAGTCGATGAGGCGCGTGCCCTCCGCGCCGTAGGCCAGCGCCCGGTCGGGCACCGAGTCGATGTCGGGCTCGTCGTACTGCCCGATGTCGGCGGTGTAGGTGTAGGGGATCGCCCCCTTCTCAAGCATCCAGGCGACCGCACACGAGGTGTCGAGTCCGCCGGAGAACGCGAGCCCCACCTTCTCGCCGACGGGCAGCTTCATCAGAACCTTGGGCATGCGCCGGAGTCTAGTGGCACCGTCCCGGCGCGCCCGCCAGGTCTCAGCAGGTACGGTGAGCGACATCGCCTCCCGACGAGCGCCGACGAAGGGGTCCCCCATGGCAGCAGAGCGCGCCAGCACCGGCATCGCCGGGCTCGACCAGGCCGTCGACGGCCTCCGCCTGGGCGACAACGTCGTCTGGCAGGTGGACGACCTGGACGCCTTCCGCACCGTCCTCGACCCGTTCGTCGCCCAGTCGCGCGCGGAGGGCCGCCGCATCCTGTACGTCCGGTTCGCCGAGCATCCGCCGCTGGTGACCGACGACGACATCGAGGTGCACCGGCTCGACCCGTCGCGCGGGTTCGAGCATTTCGCCGCGCGCGTCCACGACCTGATCGAGGCCGAGGGACGCCGCGCGTTCTACCTCTTCGACTCCCTCACCGAGCTGCTGGACGCCTGGCATTCCGACCTCATGGTCATGAACTTCTTCAAGGTGACCTGCCCGTTCCTCTACGAGCTCGACACGATCGCCTACTTCGCCCTCATGCGTTCGGCGCACACGAACGCGACCGTCGCCGGGATCCGCGAAACTACGCAGCTGCTGCTCGACCTCCACGTGACGGGCGACGCGACGTTCGTCCACCCGCTGAAGGTCGACCAGCGGTCGTCTCCGACGATGTTCTTCCCCCACCGCATCGACGCGGGCTCGGCCGTCCCGGTGACGGCGTCGGAGGCGTCCGCGCGGCTGATGTCGCCGCTCGGGCGGCTCACCAGCCGGACCGACCGGTGGCAGCAGATCGTCGAGGACGCCCACGCCGCCCTGGACGCCGACGACGAGACCCGGGCGCGGCTAGCCCGGCAGTTGTGCGACGTGATGGTCGGCCGGGACGGGCGCATGGTCGAGCTGGCCCACCGGCACCTCACGCTGGCCGACCTGGTCGTCGTGGCGTCCCGCGAGGTCGGCACCGGGCGGATCGGCGGCAAGTCGGTGGGCATGCTGGTCGCCCGGGCGATCCTCGACCACGACCCCGAGGGGCGGTTCGCGGGGCATCTGGAGCCGCACGACTCGTTCTACGTCGGCGCGGACGCCTTCTACACGTTCCTCGTCGCGAACGGCTGGTGGGCCCACCGGCTGCGCCAGCGGACGCCCGACGGCTTTCTCGCCGCGGGGGCGGAACTGCACCGGGAGATCCCGGGCGGGGCGTTCCCGACGCCGATCCGCGACCAGTTCCGGCTCGTGCTGGAGCACTTCGGGCAGGCGCCGATCATCGTCCGGTCGAGTTCGCTGCTGGAGGACAACTTCGGCAACGCGTTCGCGGGCAAGTACGACAGCTTCTTCCTGGCCAATCAGGGGACTCCGGAGGGCCGGCTCGCCGCGCTGGAGGACGCCGTCCGGGCCGTGTACGCCAGCGCGATGAGCGAGGAGGCGCTGCGGTACCGGCAGGCCCGCGCGCTCGCGGAGGCGGACGAGCAGATGGCCATCCTGATCCAGCGGGTGTCCGGGGATCACCATGCGCGGTACTTCTTCCCGCACGCCGCGGGCGTCGGCAACTCCTCGAACCTGTACGTGTGGGACCCCGACATCGACGGCGACGCCGGCATGCTCCGCCTCGTGCTCGGCATGGGCACGCGGGCCGTCGACCGCACCGGCACCGACCACGCCCACATCGTCGCGCTCGACTCCCCCACCCGCGGACGCCTGGCCGCCGACGAGATCGCCGCGAACAGCCAGCGGTTCGTCGACGTGCTCGACCTGGCCGAGGACGCGCCGGCGACCGTGCCCGTCTCGGCCCTCCAGGGGCTCGACCTCGCGGCCGACTGGTCGCTGTTCGCCAGCCCCGATCTGGAGGCCCGCCGCCGGCTGGCCGAGCGGGGACGCCGCCCCGCGAAGCCGCCGGTCATCGTCGACTTCGCGGGGCTGCTGACCCGGACGCCGTTCCCTACGGTCATGAAAAACCTGCTCAAAGCCCTGTCGGACGCCTACGACTACCCCGTCGACGTCGAGTTCACCGTGAACATCACCGCCGACGGCGAGCCGCGGATCAACCTCGTCCAGTGCCGGCCCCTGCAGACGCGCGGGCCCGGCGCCGCGGTGGCGATGCCGCGCGTGACGGACGCCGCCGGCGTCCTGTTCTCCTCGGACGGCGAGTTCATGGGCGGCAACGTCCGGCTGTCGCTGACGCATGTCGTGGCCGTCCGGCCGGAGGCGTATCTGGCGCTCGGCCAGGCCGACCGGCACGCGGTGGCGCGCCAGGTGGGCGTCCTGAATCGGGCGCTGAAGGGCGAGCCGTTCCTGCTGCTGGGGCCCGGACGCTGGGGGACGACGACCGAGGCGCTCGGGGTGCCCGCGCGGTTCGCGGAGATCTCGAACGCGGCCGTCCTCGTCGAGGCGACGTACGCGGCCGGGGAGTTCCGGCCCGAGCTGAGCTACGGCAGCCACTTCTTCCAGGACCTCGTCGAGACCGGGATCTTCTACTGCGCCCTGTTCGACGACCGGCGCGGGGTGACATTCCGCCCCGACGTGGTCACGAGCCGGCCGAACGTCATCGCCGACCTCGACCCCGCGACGCGTCTGGCCGACGTCGTGCACGTCGCCCGCTTCGACGACCTGGAGCTGTACTCCGACGTCGTCGCCCAGCGCGTGCTGTGCTGCCGGACGTCCGCGGCGGTGGCCATCTGAGGGCGGAGCGTGGGAAAGGGCCTGTCGCCGCGGTGTTAAGGTCGGGATCGTGACCGACCACTCCGCCCCCCGCACCGTCTCGATCGTGCTCTTCGACGGGTTCGAGTTGCTCGACGTCTTCGGGCCGGTCGAACTGCTCGGCATGCTGCCGGATCGGTTCGCCGTCGAACTCGTGGCGGAAACGCCCGGGCCGGTCGCGAGCTCGCAGGGCACCGAGGTGATCGCGACGTCGCGGTTGGACGCGGCGCACGCCGGCGACATCGTGCTCGTGCCCGGGGGCGCCGGCACCCGGCCGCTGGCCCACGACGCCGCGTTCCTCGGACGCCTCGCGGCCTTCGCCGAGGGCGCCGAGATCGTGGCGTCGGTCTGTACGGGGTCCGCCCTCCTCGCCGCCGCGGGGCTCCTCGAGGGCTACGCGGCGACCTCGAACAAGCGCGCCTTCGACTGGGCGTCGGGCTTCGGCGCCGACGTCGCCTGGCGGCGCCGGGCGCGGTGGGTGGCCGACCGGGACCGCTGGACGTCGTCGGGCGTCGCCGCGGGCATGGACATGACCGCCGCCCTCATCCGCCACCTGCACGGGGCCGAGACGGCGTCCGAGGTGACCTGGCGCATCGAACTCGAGACGCACGACGACCCGCACTGGGATCCGTTCGCCGGCCCGCGTCCCGCCTGAGCGCGCGAAACGCCTGCAGCGTTGCTGAAACGCCTGCAGCGTTGCGCAAACGCCGGGCTCCGGCGAGTTCGCTGCCTTACGTAAGGCAGCGAACCGGCCGGAGGCGGGCGTCCCGGAAACGCCTGCAGCGTTTCGACAACGCCTGCAGCGTTGCGCGACCCCGACCCGCCGACCCAGGCCCCCCGACCCACCACACACGCAA
>CALMAD010000135.1 GCA_937859105.1 uncultured Propionibacteriaceae bacterium | reverse complement strand
CTCAGCGCCGGCTGGACGCCGTCGACTCGACCCGCGCCCACACCCACGCCCCGCTGGCCGGCACCGACGAGGTGCGGCGGCTGGCGGCGTCCTACAACGAGATGATGGCGAGGCTCGACGACGAGCGCGACCGCTCCACCGGACGCATCCTGCAGGCGCAGGAGGAGGAGCGCCGCCGCCTCGCCCGCGAGCTGCATGACGAGATCGGGCAGAGCCTCACGCTGGCGCTCATGCGCATCGCCGGGGCGCGCGACGAGCTCGGCCCGGCCGAGCCGCTCGTGCGGGCCGAGGAGCAGGTGCGCACGAGCCTCGACGAGATCCGCCGGATGGCGGCCCGGCTGCGGCCGGGCGTCCTGGACGAACTCGGCCTGCGTCCGGCGCTCACCTCCCTGGCGAGCGAACTGGCGTCCCACGGCGGGCCGCGCGTCGAGCGCGCGTTCAGCGACATGGGCGGCCTGACCGCCGACCAGGAGCTCGCCGTCTACCGCATCGCGCAGGAGGCGGTCACGAACGTCGCGCGCCACGCGGACGCCTCGGTCGTCACGCTGACGGCGGGCGGGGACGGCCGGACGTTCCGGTTGTCCGTCGAGGACGACGGCGTCGGGGTGGATCCGGACGCCCTCGCGTCGGGAGGCGTCGGGGTCGCCGGCATGCGCGAGCGCGCCCAACTCGTCGGCGGCACCCTCGAGATCGGGCCGCGCGCCCCCTCGGGTACGCTCGTGAGCCTCACCCTTCCTCTCGCGGGCGAGGAGAGCCGATGACCGACCGCCCGGTCCGCATCCTCATCGCGGACGATCACGTCCTGCTGCGCGACGGCATCAAGCTGATGCTGGAGCGGGAGCCCGAGTTCCAGGTCGTCGGCGAGGCCGGCGACGGCGTCGAGGCGCTGGAGTTCTGCGCGACGCACCCCGTCGACCTGGCGATCCTGGACGTGTCCATGCCCAAGAAGACCGGCCTGCAGGTGGCCCGCGAGCTGAGCCGGGATCATCCGCACGTGACCGTGTTGATGCTGTCGATGCACGACAACGAGCAGTTCCTCTTCGAGGCGCTCAAGGCGGGCGCGGCGGGCTACGTCCACAAGTCGGTGGCGCACCGCGACCTCATCAGCGCTTGTCGCGGGGCCATGCGGGGCGAGCCGTTCCTGTACCCGGGGGCGGTCGCGACGCTGATCCGCGAGTTCGTGAACCGCGGCGACGTGGCGGAGGCGTCCCTGCTCACGCCGCGGGAGGAGGAGGTGCTGAAGCTCATCGCCGAGGGCTACACGGGCCGCGACATCGCGTCGATGCTCGTCATCAGCCCCAAGACGGTCGAGCGGCACCGCTCGAACCTGCTCGAGAAGCTCGGCCTTCGCGACCGCCTCGAACTCATCCGCTACGCCATCCGCTGCGGCCTGATCGAGCCCTGAGGGGAAGATGGGGCCGATAGCCGACCGGCCCCATCGGGCGTCCCGGGCTCGGCGGTCTCCCTCAGGCGGCGTCGTCGGGACGCTCGGCGCCGCGCCGGACGATCGCCACCCCGCAGGACGCCGACCGCGCCAGCGCGCGGCTCACGGCGCCCGACAGCATCCCCCGGACGCCGCTGGGCCCGCGGCGTCCAGTGACGACCATGAGCGCAGACTCGCTGAGCCCGGTGAGCACCTCGATCACGTCGCCGCGCACCAC
Organism: uncultured Propionibacteriaceae bacterium; assembly: GCA_937859105.1. Classification (GTDB taxonomy): domain Bacteria; phylum Actinomycetota; class Actinomycetes; order Propionibacteriales; family Propionibacteriaceae; genus Propioniciclava. Next base: position 1,620 of record CALMAD010000135.1, on the reverse strand, counting down.
CCGGAACTCGACGGGGACGCCGGCGTCCGCGGCCATCCGGCGCACGGACGCGGTCACCGGGTCGTCCACGCCGCGGTCGACCGCCTCGCCGGTCGGCGAGCCGGGCACCGAGGCGACGCCGCGCTGCACGACCCGCACCGAGACGACGTTCGTGCCGAACAGGCGCGCCTGCTCGACGGCGAACCGGGCCGCGGTGAGCGACTCGAGCGACCCGTCGCACCCGACGACCACCGGGCCCGACTCCCCCAGCCCGCGCACATGCTTCGGGACGACGACCACGGCGCCGCTGCCGCGTCCGGCGGTCAGGTTCGAGACGCTGCCCAGGAGCAGCCCCGAGAACCCGCCCAGCCCGCGGTTGCCGACGACCAGCAGGTCGTCGCCGCGGGCGGCGTCCAGCAGCTCCTTGTCGGGGCCGCCCCACGCCAGCCTGGTCGCGACGTTGACCTCGGGCCAGCGCTCCGCGACCTCGGACGCGGCCGCCTCCAGGCGTGGGCGATAGGTCTTCTCGGCCTCGTCGTGCGCCTTCGACCAGCCGCCCGAGATGGCCACCGCCGTGAGGATCAGCATGCTCCAGCCGTGCTGGGCCGCGTACGCGGCGCCCCAGCGGACGGCGTCCGTCGCCTCGTCGGAGCCGTCGAAGCCCACCACCACCCGGCTTGCGCGTTCTGTCGTCATCGTGCCCTCCTCCAACCGTTCCGGTTGTGTGTCCGGTTGTGCGCCTGTGCCCTGATCACACCCCAGTGTGACCGAGCACCCGGACGCCGCACATCGGGGCCGCCCTCCACGGCGCGGGGGCGGCGCACCCCAGTGGCGGACGCCAGGGCGTCCGTTCGACCGGACCCGGCCCGCTCACGCGGACGCGTCGAGCAGCGCGTCCGCCGCGCGGATCAGCGAGAGGTGGCTCAACGCCTGCGGGTAGTTGCCGGCGAGGCGTCCGGTGTGGGGGTCGTACTCCTCGCTGAGCAGGCCGAGGTCGCTCGCGTGGGCGACGGTGCGCTCCATGAGGCGGTCGGCCTCGTCGCGGCGTCCGGTCCGCGCGTACTGCTCGACGAGCCAGAACACGCACATCAGGAAGGGGTACTCCTCGCCCTCCAGCCCGTCGAGGCCGGCCTGCGTCCGATAGCGATGCACCAGGCCGGCCTCGTCGACGAGGTCGGCCTCGATCTTCGCGACCGTTCCGAGCATGCGCGGGTCGTCGGGGGCGCAGAAGCCCGCGTGGGGCAGTTGGAGGAGGGAGGCGTCCACCTCGTCGTTGTCGGGCGTCCCGAGAAGGGCGGTGAAGATCGCCGGCGAATCGAAGCGCGGGAGGCACAGCCAATCCAGGCTGCCCTCCCGCGACACGAGCGCGCTGGTGCGCAGATCGGCCAGCAGCGCGTAGCTCTCCAACGAGGTGCTCATGCGCCCAGCGTAATCGGCAGAGTCGCCGGCGTCTCGGCGGAGCCCCTTGTCAGCCCGTGGTGACGGTCGGCGGTTCGGGAACGTCGTAACCCGAGGGACCCACGTTGGTCTTGAGCGCCTGACTCCAGGCGCCCGAGGAGATGTAGTCCTTGAGCGCGGCGCTCACGTGCGTCACCAGGTTGGCGTCACCCTTCTTGATGCCGACGCCGTAGCTCTCGTTGG
>CALMAD010000134.1 GCA_937859105.1 uncultured Propionibacteriaceae bacterium | reverse complement strand
CGATCTCCTTCATCGACCGCATGACCGACCCCATCAGCGCGCCGATGGCCTGCGTCTTGCCCGAGCGGACCTTCGCGACGGCGTCCGGGTTCGCCGCGATCGCGGCGTCCACGGCCTCGAGCAGGGCTCCGTCGTCGGAGACGATCGCCAGCCCGCGGGCGTCCACGACCTCCCGCGGCGAGCCCTCGCCGGCGAGCACGCCGTCGATGACCTGCCTCGCCAGCCCGTCGTTGATGGTCTTCGCCTCGACGAGCCCCTGCAGCTCGGCGACCTGGGCGGGCGTCATGCCGACGGCGTCCAGCTCGACGCCGGCCTCGTTCGCGCGCCGCGCAAGCTCGCCGAGCCACCACTTGCGCGCGGCCTGCGGGGACGCCCCGGCCGCGACGGTCGCCTCGATCGTGCCCACGGCGTCCGCCGCGACGACGTCGCGCATCTCCAGCTCGGAGAAGCCCCACTCGCGCTCGAGCCGGGACCGCCGTTCGGCGGGCGGCTCGGGCAGCGTCGCGCGCAGCCGCTCGACCCACTCGGGGCTCGGCGCCACCGGGACGAGGTCGGGCTCGGGGAAGTACCGGTAGTCCTCCGCCTGCTCCTTGCTGCGCCCCGGGGAGGTGTGCCCCTCCTCGTGCCAGTGGCGGGTCTCCTGGGTGACGCGACCGCCGGCGCCCAGCACCGCGGCCTGCCGCCGGATCTCGAACGTCAGCGCGCCCTCCACCGACCGCAGCGAGTTCACGTTCTTCGTCTCCGTGCGCGTGCCGAGCTCGGACGACCCCTTCGGCATCAGCGACACGTTGGCGTCGCAGCGCATGTTCCCGCGCTCCATGCGCGCCTCCGACACGCCGAGGGCGCGCATCAGATCGCGCAGCAGCGACATGTAGGCCCGGGCCACCTGCGGGGTCTTCTCCCCCAGCCCCAGCACGGGCTTGGTCACGATCTCCATCAGCGGGACGCCCGCCCGGTTGTAGTCGAGCAGCGAGTGGTCCGCGCCCTGGATGCGCCCGGTGGCGCCCCCCACGTGCGTGAGCTTGCCGGCGTCCTCCTCCATGTGGACGCGCTCGATCTCGATCGTGTAGGTCTCGCCGTCGACCTCGACGTCCACGTGCCCGTCGAAGCACAGCGGCTCGTCGTACTGGCTGATCTGGTAGTCCTTCGGCATATCGGGGTAGAAGTAGTTCTTGCGCGCGAACCGGCACCAGCGCGCGATCGAGCAGTTCAGGGCCAGCCCGATCCTGATCGCCGACTCCACCGCCTTGCCGTTCACCACCGGCAGCGAGCCGGGCAGCCCGAGGCACACCGGGCACACGTGCGTGTTCGGCTCGCCGCCGAACGCCGTGGTGCAGCCGCACCACATCTTGGACGCTGTGTTCAGCTCGACGTGCACCTCCAGCCCGAGCGCGGTGTCGTAGGCCGCCATCGCGTCGTCGTAGTCCATCAGGTCGTCCATGTCAGGCCTCCTTCGCCACGTCGAGGTAGGCCCCCGCGGGGCCGTCGGCGAGCGCGTCGCACAGGACGCAGCCCCCCGCGCCGGCGAGCGCGCGCTCGAGCGCCGCCCCCACCCGGTAGAGCCGGTCGTCGGCCAACGGCGGGGCCATGACCTGGAAGCCGACGGGCAAGCCGTCCGACAGGCCGCACGGGAACGACGCCGACGCGTTGCCGGCCAGGTTCGACGGGATCGTGCACAGGTCGGCCGCGTACATCGCGAGCGGGTCGGCGACGCGCTCGCCCAGCGGGAACGCCACGGTCGGCGTCGAGGGCGAGACGAGGACGTCCACCTGCTCGAACGCGGCGTCGAAGTCGCGCGCGATCAGCGTGCGGACCTGCTGCGCCGACCCGTAGTAGGCGTCGTAGTAGCCCGAACTGAGCGCGTACGTGCCGATGATGATGCGGCGCTTCACCTCGTCGCCGAAGCCGGCGCCGCGGCTGAGGTTCATGACCTCCTCGGCGCTGCGCGTGCCGTCGTCGCCCACGCGCAGGCCGTAGCGCATCGCGTCGTAGCGGGCCAGGTTGCTGCTCACCTCGCTGGGCATGATCAGGTAGTACGCACCCAGCGCGTAGGTGAAGTTCGGGCAGGAGACCTCCACGACCTCGGCCCCGGCGGCGCGCAGGGCGTCCAGCGCCTCGGCGAACCGCTCTTCGACGCCCGGCTCGTAGCCCTCGCCGCCCAGCTCTTTCACCACGCCCACGCGCAGCCCCGTGACGTCACCCGAGCGGGCCGCCTCGCTCACGGGCGGCACCGGCGCGTCGATCGACGTCGAGTCGGCCGGGTCGTGGCCGGCGATGACCTCGTGCAGGAGGGCGGCGTCCTCGACCGTGCGCGCGCAGGGGCCCGGCTGATCCAGCGAGGACGCCATCGCGATCACGCCGAACCGCGACGTCCCGCCGTAGGTCGGCTTCACGCCGACCGTGCCCGTGACGGACGCCGGCAGGCGGATCGACCCGCCCGTGTCCGTCCCGATCGCGAGCGGCGCGAGGTAGGCGGCCAGCGCGGCCGCCGAGCCGCCGCCCGAGCCGCCGGGGATGCGCTCGACGTCCCACGGGTTGTGCGTGGGGCCGAAGGCGGAGTTCTCCGTCGAGGAGCCCATGGCGAACTCGTCCAGATTCGTCTTGCCCAGGATGACGAGGCCCGCGTCCTTCAGCCGCCGCGTCACCGTGGCGTCGTAGGGCGGCTCCCAGCCGGCCAGGATCGCCGACGCCGC
>CALMAD010000133.1 GCA_937859105.1 uncultured Propionibacteriaceae bacterium | reverse complement strand
GCCCCCACCGGGGGAGGATCCGGGGGCGTCCGCCCGCGAGGCTGGCCGCATGAACACGACGATCGAATCGACGACCGCTCGCTCCGAGGTCTGGACACGGCCGACCCTGCTCCGCCGGGCCCTCGCCGCCCTGGCCGTGGCGTCCTGCCTGCCGTATCTGGCACTGAAGACGATCTGGCTGACCGGCGGCTCGGTCGGCCTCGATGATCCCGAACTGCTCCACGGCCCGACCATGTGGGCGTTGAACCTGGTGACGTTCCTGCTGGACGCCGCGGCCATCGCCCTCGCGCTGGCGTTCGTCACGCGATGGGGGCGACACGTCCCGGCGCCGGTGATCCTGGTGCCGATGTGGGTCGGGTCGGGGCTGCTCGGAGGGGTGCTGCTCGCGCTGCCGCTGCAGTTGGTCCTGCCGGCGGGGGACGGGCAGGAGCCCCGATCCGGGTCGCGGCTGGGCCTGGAGCCGTGGGTCTACCAGGTGGTGTACGCCGGGTTCGCCGTCCTCGGGCTCGCGCTGCTCGCCGGGTTCGGGCTCTACGCGCGGGAGCGATGGTCCGGGGCGCTCACCGGCCGGCTGGGAGGTGGTTCGGGACCGGAGGGGACGGGGTCGGAGGGGTCGCCGGGGCTGTCGTCGCGAGGACCGGGAGCCCGCGACCGGGTGATCACCGGGACGGCGGTCGCGGCGTCCGCAGTGGCGTCGGTGGCGGTGTTCGCGACGCTCCGCGGTTCCGGGACGGCGCTGACCGCGCTCCCCCTCATCCTCGGGACGCTGCCGATCGTCGGGGTGGCAACGGTCGTCGCGCTGCGCACGGGGCGGCCGACTCGGTGGTCACGGTTCGCGACGGCGTCCGGGTGGTTCGTGGCGTCCGGGGCGCTCGGGGCGTGGGGCGGCTACCTGACGGTCCTGAGCGCGGTGCCGAACCCGATCTCGGGGGCGACGTCGCTGGACGCGGCGTCGCTGGTGCCGGCGCTGGCGCAGTGGGCGTCCGGATGCCTGCTGGGGTTGGCCGGCGTCCGAGCGCTGCGTTCAGGAGGGCTGCGCGCGCGGGCGTCCGGCGGGGAGGCGTCCGGCGGGGAGGACGCCGCCGCGTCCGGGCGGCCGGCCGATCAGGGTGTGTGACGTTCTCCACACTCTGGCGTGGAGAACGTCAGGTAGAAACGCAACGGGGCGAGGAACAGCGCGCTTCGAGGGCACGACCTCTTGACGTAGCTGTATCATGAATAGTGATACAGCTAGATCAGGAGACCCCGTGGACATCGAGATCGATCCGCTCTCGCCGGTGCCGCTTTACCAACAGCTCCGCGACCGCATCGTCGAGGGCATCGGCCGCGGCGATCTGACGCGGGGGGACGCGTTGGCGTCCGTCCGGCAGGTGGCCGGGCAGTTCGGCATCAACCCGGCCACCGTCGCGAAGGCCTACGACCAGCTCCGCGCCGAGGGGCTCGTCGCGTCCAACGCGAAGTCGGGCACCTTCGTGACGGTCGACCGCGACACGGCCGTCCCGTCGGAGCAGTTCACCGAGGGCCTGCGCGAGCGCCTGCTGACGCTGCTGGCCGAGGGCCGCGCGCACGGCCTCTCGGACGCCGCCCTCCGCCACCTTTGCGACCAGACCGTCGCCGGCCTCGCGGGGGCGCGGCGATGACCGTGGTGTTGCTGCTCTCGGTCGCGATGGTCGGCGGGACGTTCGTCCTCGTGCCGCAGTTGTCGCGCGCGACCGTTCCGCTCGGGGTCAGCGTGCCGAGCGATCGCGTGGCCGAACCGGTCGTGCGGGCCGCGCTGCGGCGGTACCAGGTCGCCTGCGCCGCCCTCACCCTCGTCGCGTGCGCCGGGACGTTCGCGACCGCCGCCCTCCCCGCGACCAACGTCTGGTGGCTCCTCGGCCTCGTGGCGGCCTGCATGGTCGCCTACGCCGGCTGCAGGAGGCCGATCCTGCAGGCCAAGCGCGACCGGGGCTGGTACGAGGGCGTCCGGGTGCAGGTCAGGGCGTCCGTCACGCCCGACCGGCCGGTCCGGATCGCGTGGCCGCCGCACCTCCTCTCAATCGGGCTCGCGCTCGCTGCGCTGGCCTTCACCGCGTGGGCGTACCCCGCGCTGCCGGACCCCCTGCCGATGCACTACAACGCGGCCGGCGAGATCGATCGGTGGGAGCCCAAGTCCTGGCTCGGCGCCCTGGGTCCGTCCCTGATAGCGCTCGGCACCGCCGTCTTCATGCTCGGATCAGCCTGGTTGGCCGTCCGCACGCAGGCCCCTCACTACCCGACGGCCACCCGGACGCCGCCCGCGCCGCCCAGCGACGCAAGGCCCGTTCCGGGCAAGTCGCGATCGGGCTCATCTCCGTGCCGACGACGGTGATCCTCGCCGGGCTGGGCCTTGTTCCGCTGCTCCGCCTGACCCCGAACGGGTTCACCGCGGTGATGCTCGGCGGGCTCGCAGCGACGACCCTGCCGATCATCTGGCTCATCGTGGACGCCGCCCGCGCCCAGCACGCGGCCGCGGCCGAGCCGGGGGCGTCCGGACCGGAGTCCCCCGACGACGACGCCCTCTGGAAGGCCGGTCTGTTCTACTACAACCC
>CALMAD010000132.1 GCA_937859105.1 uncultured Propionibacteriaceae bacterium | reverse complement strand
GTGTTCCTCGAGATGGCGCTGGCCGCGGCGTCGGTGACCTACGGATCGGCGTGCAGCGTCGACGATCTCGTACTGCACCGCGCCCTGATCCTCGACGACACCTGCGATCCCGTGGTCCGCACGACCCTCGACGAGGCCAAGGGCACCCTCGAGTTCACCGCGTTCACCGCGATCGGTGACGGCGACTTCGGCTGGACGGTGACCGCGACCGCCGAACTCAACACCCTCGGCTCGCCGCCCCCGCACGACGTCGCCACCGACGACCGGGCTGCGGTGCACCTGAGCGCCGACTGATCGGACGCTGAGCCGCGTCTGAGCGTGCGGGGACGCCGCGGGCGGGTGCACTGTTGCATCCTTGTCGCAACCAGGGTGTCCCTGGTTTTGGGGACACGGTGTGTTACGTTGGCGTGGTCCCGGCCGATGGGGGCCGGGAGCCTCCGCCGTCCGGCGTCCCTTTCCGCCCTAGTGAGGTCCGTTGGTCAGAAACATCGCCGAGCTCGATCGCGGCGTGCGGATCGCGGGCGTCATCATGGGCTGGATCGTGCTGATCGTCGTGAGCAACCGTGTCCGGGCCGACTACTTCCACTACCCGGCGGGGGTCGCCCAGGTCGCCCTCGTCGCGGTCGGCGTCGCCCTGGCCCTCATGACCGTGAACGCCCTGCGCCCCGGACGCCTGCGCTGGGCGCCGCGAGCGTTCGTCGTCGTCACGGTCGCGGCCGCCCTGTCGCACCTGGGCATGCTCAGCCGTGTCGGGCCGTCGTTCGATGTGCCGCCCCTGCTGTTCTTCGGCATCCTCGGGGGGATCTGCGCGAACTACGCGTTCAGTCTCCGCGTCGGCATCGTGCTGAGCGTGGCCATGTCGCTCCTCTTCGCCGGCTTCAGCGTGCCGACCCGCCGGAGCCTGATGCTGGGCGCGCTGGACGGCATCTACATGGTGATCATGTGCTTGGCCGTCACCCGGCTGCTCCAGCTCGCCTACCAGATCGTCACCGAGGCCGAGCGGTCGAGCGCCCGCATGATCGTGCTGCGCGAGGCGACCGCCCGCGCCACCCGCCGCACCTACGAACGGCGCCGCTGGGACGGCGTCGTCCACGACAAGATCCTCGGCGCCCTGCAGTTGGGCGCCCGGGAGCCGGCGTCGTCGCAGAACAGCCGCGAGCTCGCCGCGGACGCCCTCGCCGCGCTCGACGAGCGGCGGCCGGGCCAGTCGATCAGCACGTTCGCGGACGCCGTCGGCCGCGCCGCCTCGCGGCTCGGGCTCGACGTCGACCTCACCACCGACGGGACCCTCGCGGCGTCCCCGGTGGCCGACGCGCTCGGGCAGGCGACCACCGAGGCGCTCACGAATGTCGCGCGCCACGCCGGGGTCGCCCGGGCGTCCGTCGCGATGGTCAGCGACGAGGACGGGGTGACCGTCACGATCGCCGACCGGGGGCGGGGCTTCGACCGGGCCGACGCGCCCACCGGGCGCGCCGGCATCGCGCTCGGCATCGAGGAGCGGCTGCGCTCGATCGGGGGCACCGCGCACATCGCGTCCGGACGCGGCCGCGGCACGACCGTTACGCTGCGCTGGCGGCGCGGCTCCGGCGAGGACGCCGACTCGACGCGCTGGCGTCCGGGGTCGCTGATCGCGCTGCGGGACGCCCTCGTCGCCGTCTTCCTCGCGCACGTCGCCATCGGGGTGTTCCACGACCCCGAATACCGGCACGACTGGGCCGAATGGGTCGGGCTGGCGGCGTTCGGCGCGGCCACGGTGCTGGCGGGCATCGCGGGGCCCAGCCGGCGGGCGTGGCTCACGACGACGGCGCTGCTGGCGGGGGCGTCCGGCTTCCTGAGCTGGGAACTCGTCGCCCAAGCACCCCTCGACTGGCGCTTCTGGTGGGGCGGCGCGAGCACCGCGCCGGTCGCGCTGCTGGTCATCCGCTACGGCCCGCGGGTGGGCGTCGCCACGCTCGGGATCACGATCGCCGTGGACGCCGTGGCCGGCTCCCTCGGACGCCCGCTGCCCGTCGAGGGCCTCGTCTGGAACTACGTGATCGCCGTGATCGGGCTCGTGCTCGCGATCATGGTGAAGCGCGGCCTCGACCAGACGTTGGCGATCATCGGGCGGGCGGCGTCCGACGAGGCGGACCTGCGCGGCGTCCTCGCCGAAGAGCAGGAGGTCGCCAGCGAGGGCGCGCGCCGCCGGCGCCAGCTGTCCAGCGAGGTGGAGCCGCTGCTGCGGCGGCTCGCCGCCGGCGAGCCCGTCGACGAGGACGCCCGCCGCGCGATGGTGCGCGCCGAGGCCCGCACCCGGGACTCGCTGGTGGCCGGCTACCTGCTGGACGACGCCCTGGAGGCCCGCGTGGACGAGGCGCGCGACCGCGGCGTCCGGGTCGTGCTGTCGGCGCGGAAGGCCGGCCGCTCCGTCGAGTTGGACGCCTTCCGTTCGCTCGCCGTGGCCGCGCTCGACGGGGCGGGGGCCCGGTCGTCCGTGACCGTCGCGTGGACGCCGTCGTCCGGGCAGCCGCGGCGCGGGACGATCACCATGGTCGGGCCCCGGCGGGAGGCGTCCGGGGACGTGCACGGCATCATCGAGGACGCCCGCCGGCGGCTGCGCGTGGAGGTCTCGTTCGACGAGGACTCCGTGCTGATCGAGTGCTACCCGCTCGGCGCCGCCGGCACGCTCGAGACGGCGGCGGTGTGAGGGCGGGTCAGTCGCCCCCGGTGGCGTCCTCGGTCATGAGCCGGACGAGTTCGTCGGCGATCGCGCGCCCGGGCAGCCCCCAGGACTCGCGATAGCCGTAGACGTCGCGCAGGCTGCGCTCGCGCCGGTCGCCGTCGAGGAGGGCGACGTCGTCGGGGCCGATCAGCGCCGGGTGCGGGACGCCGGCCGCGCCGGCCAGCTTCACCAGGTCGCGGCGCAGCGTCTTCACATACGACGCCAGCCGGTGCGACTTCTGCGCGGGGTCGAGGCCGTGGGCGAGCCAGCGATCCTGGGTGGCGACGCCGGTCGGGCACCGGTCGGTGTGGCACTTCTGCGCCTGGATGCAGCCGATGGCCAGCATCGCCTCGCGGGCCACGTTCACTATGTCGGCGCCCAACGCGAACGCGACCAGGGCGTTCGCCGGGAGGCCGAGCTTGCCCGACCCGATCCAGGTGACGCGGTCGGTCAGGCCGGCCTCGGCGAAGATGCGGTACACCTCGGCGAACCCGACCCGGAACGGCAGGGCGACGTTGTCGGTGAAGACGAGCGGCGCGGCGCCCGTGCCGCCCTCGCCGCCGTCGATCGTGATGAAGTCGACGCCGCGTGAGCCGTCGCGCATGTGGGCGGCCAGGTCGTACCAGAACGGGACATCCCCGACGGCCGACTTGATGCCGACCGGCAGGCCGGTGGCGTCCGCGATCTTCTCGACGAAGTCGAGCATCGAGTCGACGTCGGAGAACTCCGAGTGCCGGGCGGGGCTGACCACGTCCTGCCCTTCCGGGACGCCGCGGATGCGGGCGATCTCCGCGTTCACCTTGGCGCCCGGCAGATGTCCGCCGAGGCCGGGCTTGGCGCCCTGGCTGATCTTGATCTCGATCGCGCGGACCGGCGCCGACGCGGCGACGTCGACGAGGCGTCCCAGATCGAAATGTCCGTCGGCATCGCGGCAGCCGAAGTAGCCGGTGCCGATCTGCCAGATCAGGTCGCCGCCCTGGCGGTGGTGGTCGGACAGCCCGCCCTCGCCCGTGTTGTGCAGGAACCCGCCCAGGCGCGCGCCCGCGTTGATCGCCTGGATGGCCTGCGGGCTGAGCGACCCGAACGACATGGCCGACACGTTCACGACGGACGCGGGGCGAAACGCCAGCCGGCGTCCGCGGGGGCCGCCCAGCACCTTGGGGCTCGGCAGCGAGGTCTCGTGGTCGGCGGCGAGGTGGGGGTTGGGGGCGTGGGCGGCAAACGTCCGCTGCCGGAGCACCGGGTAGTGGTCGTGCTCGATGTCGTTGTCGGTGCCGAACCCGACGTAGTTGTTGAGGCCCTTGGCCGACGTGTAGACCCAGCGGCGCTGGTCGCGGCTGAACGGGCGCTCCTCGTCGTTGCTGGTGACGATGTACTGGCGCAGTTCGGGCCCGATGGACTCCAGGGCGTAGCGCAGGCGGGCGAGCACCGGGAAGTTGCGTCGGAGCGCGTGATCGCGCTGGAGGAGGTCTTGCGCGGCCAGCCCCGCCAACGCTGCGGGAATCGTAGCCAGAGCCCACTTCTTCATGCGCTCAGCCTGCTACGCGGGCGGCGCGTTGTCACGGGATTGCCCTGGGCCCCGCAGGACGCCGGTGCGGCCCGGGCCGCACGGCGGGCTCGCCGCAGACGCAGTCCGGGTTCACCCGCGCCGGAACCGCCGCAGGCGCATCGAGTTGCTCACCACGAACACGCTCGACAGCGACATCGCGAACCCCGAGATGAGCGGGTTCAGCAGCCCGGCCGCGGCCAGCGGGATCGCGGCGACGTTGTACGCGAACGCCCAGACGAGGTTGCCCTTGATGGTGCGCAGCGTCCGGCGGGCGAGGGCGATCGCGTCGGGCACGACGTCGAGGCTGCGCCGCACCAGGATGATGTCGGCCGACTTCATCGCCACGTCGGTGCCCGTCACGACGGCCAGGCCGAGGTTCGCGGTCGCGAGCGCCGCGGCGTCGTTGATGCCGTCGCCCACCATGGCGACGCGGCGTCCGTCGGCCTGGAGCGCCTCGATCGTGGCCGCCTTGTCCGTGGGCAGCACCTCGGCGATGACCTCGTCGACGCCGACCTCCGTGCCGACGGCGTCCGCGGCCTGACGGCGGTCGCCGGTCAGCAGGACGGTCCGCAGCCCCATCGCGCGGAGCCGCGCGACGGCGTCCGCGGCCGAGGGCCTGATCGTGTCGGAGACGACGAGCGTCGCGCAGGCGACGCCGTCGAGCGCGGCGAACACGGCCGTCCGGCCCTGGTTCGCCGCCTCCTCGGCC
>CALMAD010000131.1 GCA_937859105.1 uncultured Propionibacteriaceae bacterium | reverse complement strand
CAGCTCGCGCATGATCGCCGACGCCAGCCCGGACGCCGCCCGTTGCATGAGGACGCCGGAGGCCAGCAGCTCGCCCGTGGCCTCCTCGGCCGCCCGGATCGTCTCGACGCTGTAGATGTCGCGCATGGTTCAACCCTTCGGCTTCGCCTGACCCACTAACCCTCGCACACGACCATCGCGACGGCGACGCCCGCGTCGTGGGTGATGGACAGGTGGATCGTCGTCACACCCAAGGCGTCCGCGCGCGCCCGGACGGTGCCGGACAGCGCGAACCCCGGACGCCCCCCGGCGTCCTTCGTGACGATCGCGTCCGTCCAGACGAGGCCCTCGGGCGCGCCGAGCGCCTTGGCGAGCGCCTCCTTCGCGGCGAACCGCCCGGCGAGCGTCTGGACGGCCCCGGACTGCTCGGCGGGCGCGAACAGCCGATCGCGGACGCGCGGACGCTCGACGGCGCGGCCGAACCGCTCCAGGTCGCAGACGTCGACGCCGATCCCGACGATCATGCCCCGAGCCTGCCCGGGCTCACTCGACCGTGACGGACTTCGCCAGGTTGCGCGGCTGATCGACGTCGTGACCCTTGAGGGTCGCGAGCTCGCAGGCGAACAACTGCAGCGGCACGGTCGCGACGAGCGGCTGGAGCAGGGTCGAGACGCGCGGCAGCTCGATGATCTCGTCGGAGTACGGCCGCACCTCCTCGTCGCCCTCCTCGACGAGCACGACGGTCCGCGCGCCGCGGGCGCGCACCTCCTGAATGTTGGAGATGACCTTGTCGTGAAGCTGATCGCGGCCCTGCGGCGGCACGATCACGAAGATCGGGATGCCGTCCTCCACCAGCGCGATCGGCCCGTGCTTCAGCTCGCCGGCGGGGAAGCCCTCGGCGTGGATGTAGCTGATCTCCTTGCACTTCAGCGCGCCCTCGAGCGCCACCGGGTAGCCGACGTGCCGGCCCAGGAACAGGATCGACTCGTGCTCGCCGAACTGCCGCGCGAGCTCGAGGATCTGCGGCGTCTTGTCGAGCACCGCCTGGATCTTCTCGGGCATCGTCTCCAGCTCGGCCATCACGCCGGACACCTCGTCGCCGAACTTCGTGCCCCGCTCCTGGGCCAGGTACAGGCCGAGCAGGTAGCAGGCGGCGACCTGCGTCAGGAAGCCCTTCGTCGACGCCACGCCGATCTCGGGGCCGGCGTGGGTGTAGATCACGGCGTCCGACTCGCGCGGGATGGTCGCGCCGTTCGTGTTGCAGATCGCGATGACCTTGGCGCCCTGCAGGCGCGCGTGCCGGATGGCCATCAGCGTGTCGGCGGTCTCGCCGGACTGGGAGATCGTCACGACCAGCGTGTCGGAGGTGATGATCGGGTCGCGGTAGCGGAACTCGGAGGCGATCTCGACCTCGCAGGCGATCCGCGTCCAGTGCTCGATGGCGTACTTGGCGACGAGGCCCGCGTAGTAGGCGGTGCCGCAGGCCACGATGATGATCTTGTCGATGCGGCGCAGCTCGTCGGGCGCGATGCGGATCTCGTCGAGCACCAGCTCGCTGTTCTCGTTGTAGCGCCCGAGCAGCGTGTCGGCGACGGCCTTCGGCTGCTCGTAGATCTCCTTGCGCATGAACCAGTCGTAACCGCCCTTCTCGGCGGCCGACAGATCCCAGTCGACGTGGAACGGCTTGGACGGGCCGGGGTTGCCGTCGAAGTCGGTCACCTCGTAGCCCTCGCGCGTGACCTCGACCACCTGGTCTTGGCCCATCTCGACGGCGTCGCGGGTGAACTCGATGAAGGCGGCCACGTCGGAGGCCACGAACATCTCGCCCTCGCCGACGCCCACGACGAGCGGGCTGTTCCGGCGGGCCGCGACGATGCGCTCGGGGTGCTCGGCGTCCACCGCGACGAGCGTGAACGCGCCCTCGAGCCGGTTGCAGACGGCGCGCATACCGTCGACCAGGGTCGCGCCGCGATCCAGCTCGCGGCCCAGCAGCTGGGCGGCGGTCTCGGTGTCGGTCTCGGAGACGAAGTGGACGCCGTCGTCCTCCAGCTCGGCGCGCAGCGTGGCGAAGTTCTCGATGATGCCGTTGTGCACGAGGGCGACACGCCCGTTCGCACTGCGGTGCGGGTGGGCGTTCACGTCGGTGGGCGCACCGTGCGTCGCCCAGCGCGTGTGCCCGATGCCGACGGACGCCTCCGCGAGCGGATGCTCGGCCAGCTCGGCCTCCAGATTCGACAGCTTGCCCTGCTTCTTCCGAATCTCGACCGACCCGTCGGCCACGATCGCGACGCCCGCGGAGTCGTAGCCCCGGTACTCCATGCGCCGAAGCCCATCCACCACGACCGTCTTGGCGTCGCGGGGCCCGACGTACCCAATGATTCCGCACATGGGCGTCAGCGTAGCGCCTCGCGATGGCAGGACTGTGGCAGGCTAACCCTTCGTAGACCAGGGAGGTTTGGGGTGATCGACGACGCGCCCGAGGACGAGGAGCTGGACGGCCCCTACGTCACGCGCACGCGCGCGGAGTGGGCGCAGTTGTCGAAACGGCGTCCGATGCGGCTGACCGAGAGCATGGTGCGTGAGGTGCGGTCGGCGCAGGACCCGATCAGCCTCGACCACGTCCGGCAGGTGTACTTCCCGCTGACCGAGCTCATCAACATCTACATCGCGGACGCCGCGACCCTGCATCGCCGCAGCCACGACTATCTGCGGCTGAGCGAGCGCCGCGTCCCGTTCGTCATCGGCGTGGCCGGCTCGGTCGCCGTGGGCAAGTCGACGACGGCGCGGCTGCTGAAGGAACTGCTGAGCAAGGGGCCGGGGCGTCCGAGGGTGGACCTGATCACGACCGACGGCTTCCTCTTCCCCAATGCGGAACTGCAGCGGCGCGGGCTGATGGCCCGCAAGGGCTTCCCGGAGAGCTACGACCGGCACAAGCTGCTGCGCTTCGTGATGGCCGTGAAGTCGGGCGCGCCCGAGGTGCGCGCGCCCGAGTATTCGCACTTGGTCTACGACATCGTGCCGGGCAAGGAGACAGTCGTGCGCCACCCCGACGTACTCATCGTCGAGGGGCTGAACGTGCTGCATCCGCCGCGCCGACGCTCGGGCCCGGGGTCGTTTCCCCTAGCCGTGAGTGACTTCTTCGACTTCTCGGTGTACGTGGACGCCGCCGAGGAACACCTGCGCCGCTGGTACATCGAGCGGTTCATGAGCCTGCGGTACACCGCCTTCCGCGACCCGCGGTCCTACTTCAACCGGTACCGCTCGCTCAGCGACGCCGAGGCCATCGAGCAGGCCGGCGGGATCTGGGACACCATCAACGGGCCCAACCTTCGCGACAACATCCTGCCCACCCGGGGCCGCGCGACGGTGGTCCTCCGCAAGGACGTCACCCACGACATCGAGTGGATCAAGATCCGCAAGGTGTGAGGCGGGCGTCCGGGTGTGTGGGGCAACCGGCGGGCGCGTCCGCTGGCCCTGTTCCGCCCAGGAGCCGTGTGACATCCTCCACACCCCGGTG
>CALMAD010000130.1 GCA_937859105.1 uncultured Propionibacteriaceae bacterium | reverse complement strand
TCCGATCTTCCCGGTCAGTGGGCGATCGCCTCCCCCGCGCCCGCGCCGGTCATGGAGCGAACCTCCATCTCGGCGGCCAGCTCAGCGTCCCCGCGGACCGGCGAGGTGACCGGTCCGATCCAGCCCGCGAGGAACGCGAGCGGCACCGAGACCAGCGCGGGGTTCGTCAGCGGGAACCAGGCGAAGTTCACCGCCTGCCCCAGCATCGACGTCTTGCTGCCGGAGATCGCCGGCGAGAACACGATCAGCAGGACCGAGCTGACCAGGCCGGTGTAGATGCTCCACACCGAGCCGCGCGTGTTGAAGCGCCGCCAGTACATCGTGTACAGGATCGACGGCAGGTTCGCCGACGCGGCCACCGCGAACGCGAGCGAGATCAGGAACGCGATGTTCTGCCCGTTCGCCACGATGCCGCCGACGATCGCCAGCACGCCGATGACGACCGACGTGATGCGGGCGACGCGCACCTCCTGCTCCGGGTCGGCCTGGCCGTCCTTCAGGATCGAGTTGTACACGTCGTGCGCGAACGACGCGGATGTCGTGTTTGATGATACGGCGACCACCGTGAGGATCGTCGCGAACGCGACCACCGAGATCACCCCCATGAACACCTCGCCGCCGAGGTGCAGCGCGAGCAGCGGGGCCGCCGAGTTCGCGGCGCCCGGCGCCGCGAGGATCGCCTTCTGGCCGACCAACTGCGCGGCGCCCATGCCGAGCACCAGCGTGATGAGGAAGAACGCCCCCACCAGGCCGATCGCCCAGACCGCCGAGCGGCGGGCCTCCTTCGCCGTCGGCACCGTGTAGAAGCGCATGAGCACGTGCGGCAGCCCGGACGGCCCGGCCACCAGGGCGATCGACAGCGACAGGAACGACAGCTTCGTGAAGTCGCTGGCCCCGTACTGCTGCATGGGACGCAGCAGGTCGCGCCCGCTGCCCACCGCCGGGTCGAGCGCGGCGCTCTGCGCGGAGTGCAGCAGCCCGGACAGGTTGAACCCGCTGCCCCAGAGCACGAGCACGGCCATGATCGCCGCGCCGCCCACGAGCAGGACGGCCTTGATCATCTGCACCCAGGTCGTCCCCTTCATGCCGCCGATGAGCACGTACACGACCATGAGCGCGCCCACCAGGGCGATCACGAGCGACTGCATCGTCCGGTCGGAGACGCCCAGCAGCAGGGCCACGAGGCCGCCCGCGCCGGCCATCTGGGCGAGCAGGTAGACGAACGAGATGACGAGCGTCGAGGTGGCGGCGGCCGTCCGGACGGGCTTCTGGTTCATCCGGAACGACAACACGTCGGCCATCGTGTACTTGCCGGTGTTCCGCAGCGGCTCGGCGACCAGGAACAGGGCCACGATCCAGGCGACGAAGAACCCGACCGAGTAGAGCAGGCCGTCGTACCCGTACAGGGCGATCGCGCCGGTGACGCCCAAGAAGGCGGCCGCCGACAGGTAGTCGCCCGTGATCGCCAGACCGTTCTGGCGTCCGGAGAAGGCGGCGCCGCCCGTGTAGAAGTCGGACGCCTTGGCCTTCTGCCTGGTCACCGCGATCACGATGCCGAGGGTCGCGGCGACGAACACGGCGAACACCGCGATGTTGATCATCGGGTTGCCGTAGGTGGTCTGCAGGGCGATCATGCGATCTCTCCGCTCTCGAGACGGGCCTTGAGCGCCTGCGCGGTCGGATCGAGCCGCTTGGAGGCGTAGTTCACGTAGATCGCCGTCCAGGCGTACGTGACGACGAACTGGAACAGCCCGAGGGCCATCCCGACGTTGAGCGAGCCGATCAGCGGCTTCGCCATGGCGTCCACCGCGTAGATGGACAGCAGGACGTACACGAAGTACGAGGTCAGGCCGGCGACGGTCATCGGGAACGCGAAGCGGCGGAAGGACGACCGCAGGCCCGCGTACGCGCTCGATCGGGAGACGGCCGCGAAGGACGCCTCGTCGGGCTCCGCGTGCGGCTTCTCGGTGTGGGCCAGGGCGGGCAGGGGCCAGTGGTCGTCTGGAAGGTGGAACTCGGTCTCGTCGGGCCAGGACTGCGTCCCGGGCAGGGGGTCACGGTTGTGCGTCATGGTGGGCGCTCCTCACGCGGCCGGCGGGGCCACCGTCGGCCCCGTCATGTCAGAGAAAGGTAGGGCCCCCGACCGTCAAATCTCAATATCGAGATTGTTGATTTCGTGAAACTTTGGCAACTCCGGGGAAACCTTCACGCGGCCGGCTGGGCTAGCGTGTGCCTCACGAATCGGGTCCCGTCAGAATCGGAGATGACGTGTCGGACGATGCGAGGCTCATGCGCCGGCTGGCGCTCCCCGTGTACGTCCCGACGCTGCTGCAGAGCGCCGGGCCCCATGCGCTCGCGCCGGTGATTCCCCTCGTCGCGCTGGAGTTGGGGTTCTCGGTGCCCGCCGCCGCAGCCCTCGCCGCCATCGGCGGCGTGGGCATGGTCGCCGGCCCCATCCCCATCGGACGCCTCATGAGCCGCATCGGCGAGCGGCTTACCATGATCGTCTCGGGCGCGCTCCTGGTCGCCCTGAACGTCGCCGGCTGGTGGCTCACCGAGGACGCCGCCGCCCGCGGCCCCGACGACGCCCACCGCGCGGCGTTCGTCGGCGTCCTGGTGATGCAGGCGATCAACCAGCCGGTCTGGCTGCTCGGACGCCAGGCCTTCCTCGGCGGGGAGTTGCCGGCCCACCTGCGCGCCCGCGGCATGTCGACGTTCGGCGGCATGATGCGCGTCGGCATGGTCGCAGGGCCGGCGGTGGGGGCCGCCATCGCGGGCTTCGGCCACCCCGGACGCGTCCTCCTGCTGGACGCCGCCGTCATGGCCGTCGCCACCGCCCTGGTGTGGGGCTTCATGGTGCCGGGCGAGCGCCGCGGCGTCCGGGTGGAACGGGGGGCGTCCGAGCGGATCGATCCGCAGGAGCCGGCCCCCCACGCCCCCGGACGCCCCGCCCTGGCGTCGATGCTGCTCGTCGGGCTGGGGATGATCGCCCTCGTGATGGGCCGGGCGGCCCGGCCCGTGATCCTGCCGCTGGTCGGCGCGACGCTCGGCCTGGACGCCGCGACGATCTCCGTGATCTTCGCCGTCGCCGCGATCATCGAGATCGGCATGTTCGTGCCCGCGGGCCTGCTCATGGACCGCCGGGGCCGGGCCGCCGTCACTGTCCCGTGCCTGGCCCTGATGGCCGTGGCGTACCTCGGCATCGGCGTCCTCGGGTGGGGCGCACGACCGGGGGACGCCGCCGGCGCCACCTGGCTCGTCGGCGGCTGCGCGCTCGTGCTCGCGCTCGGCAACGGGTTCAGCGCGGGCATCCAGATGACGCTCGGCGTCGACCTCTCCCCCGAGCGTGCCCGCACCGCCCACCTGGCCCGCTGGAACACGATCGTCGGCGCCGGCCAGCTCGCGGCCCCCGCCCTGGTCGGCGCGATCACCCTCGTCGCGCCGGTCGCGGCGGCCGGCGTCGCGGTCGGGGCGTCCTGCGCGGTGGCGGCCGTCTGGCTCGGACGCCTCCTCCCGCGCGTCACCCCTGGGCCGGCGCGGCGTCCGGATGCGACGATGGGGCCATGACCCAGATCAACGGAATCCGTCAGGTGGAGGTGGCCGACCTCGACGACGAGGCGGTGCTCCTGGACGTGCGAGAGCCCAACGAGTTCGAAGCCGGCCATGCGCCGGGGGCCGTGTCGATCCCGCTGGGCGACCTGCGGGCGCGGCTGGCCGAGGTCCCCGAAGGCGACCTCACCGTCATCTGCCGCTCCGGCGGCCGCTCGCAGGCCGCGGCCGAGTTCCTGGTGCGCCAGGGCGTCCCGGCGGTGAACGTCAGCGGCGGCACGATCGCCTGGGCGCTGGCCGAGAAGCCCCTCGTCGCCGAGGGGGACGCCAAGCCCTCCGTCGTCCCGCCCACGACCATGCCGCCCGAGAGCGTCTGAGCGCGCGCTGCTGCAAGCGACTCCTGTCGCAACAGGGACGGCCGTGGCGACAGGGCTGACCCGCCGGGTCCCGAGAATGCGGGCATGGCTCTTCTTCCGCGCAGACTGGCCCGAGGCGTCACGCTCGGTGTCGTGGGCGTCCTCGTCGGATGCTCGGCCATCCCCGGCCTGGCTCCCCAGGCCCCGAGGACCACGGTCACCGTGATCTCGGTGGTGCCGCAGGCTCCGGCCACCGAGACCCAGGTCCAGGTCCAGACCCAGCAGGGCGGGCAGACGCGCACGCAGGCGTCCGGGACGGGGACGACCGAGGCACCCGCGGCGACGAGCGCCCCATCCTCGTCGATGAGCCGCTACTCGAACCCGCGCTACCGGTTCGCGTGCTCCTACCCGCGCGGCTGGTCCACCGCCGAGTCGGACAACGGCGACGGCGTCACGGCCACCAGCCCCGACGGCCGATCGCAGGTCCTCTGCTTCGGCAGCTCCGTCGTGGGCGACTGGGAGGGCGAACTCGACAGCCGCCGCTCCTCGTTCGCCTCCAACGGCTGGAACGTCACCTACTCCAAGCGCACCCGGCTCTGGCAGGCGGTCAGCGGCACGAAGGGCGACCAGATCCGCTACGGGCGCTACGAGGTCAACGGCCCCCGGGTCATCGGCATCGAGTGGACCTACCCCGCCAGCCAGAAGGCGCGCTTCGACGGCCTCGTCACCCGCGCCGTGCGCGACCTCGACATCACCGACAGCGGCGGCTGACGGACGCTACGCCCGGTCGTCGGGCTCCAGCGGGTCAGTGGACAGGTGCGAGTCGGGGATGTTCGCGCCGTCGTCGACGGCGATCTTCTCCGCGACCGCGTACCGCTCCTGGTACGCCGGCAACGTGCGGACGAACTCGCTCAGCGCCGGGGACGGCTTCTTGCCCGACGTCAACGGCTCGGGCGCCGGGAAGCGGGTCTCGATGTCGTCGATGAACTCCGTCTGATCGAACCGGACGAGTTCGATGACGTGATACTGCTCCTCGGCGCCGAGGCCGGCCCACCACTCCTCGAGGGTGCCCGGCCGGTCGTCGCCGGCCGCGTCATGCGTGTGGCTGCTCATGCCCGTCAGTCTATTCGCGGGCCACCGGCCCGCGACAAGGTCACTTCGGACGCCGCGTCCTGCGTCGCCACGGCCACACCAGCAGCGCCTGCCGGGGCCGCAGCCGGCTCAGCTGGCGCCGCAGCTGCTCGTCCGCGGGGCGTCCGACGATCATGCCGGCGGTGGCGCCGACGGCGATCGCGATCGCGACGCCCACCGCGCCGACGAACGTGATGAGCCCCGGCTGCAGGTCGGCCAGATTCAGCTCGTAGCCGAACATCTGCTTCAGGGAGCTGACCAGCATCGTGCCCGGCACGAACGGGATCAGCGCGGACGAGACCACCGCGACGACCGGAACCCGGAATTGTCTCGCCAGCGGCACGCCCACGAGCGCCACGATCAGGCCGGCGATCCCGTTGGTCGCCATGCTCGGCCAGCCCGCCGACATGAGCGCGGCGAACCCGGCCCACCCCGCGAGTCCGGCGACGCCGCTGAGGGCGACGGTCCGCCAACTGGCGTTCGACTCGAGGCCGTACATGGCCGAGACGACGAACGCCCCGAGCAGTTGGGCCCACAGCGGCCCGTAGGCGAGGAAGTTGTTCGTCAGCGGCGGGACGACCCCGACGGCCCGGCAGAGCTGGATCCCGAGGACGAGGCCCACCAGGATGCCGCCGGTCAGCATCGCGACCTCGACGGCCCTCGCGGCGGCGGTCAAGTAGAACTCGTCGATGGCGTCCTGGGCCGCGCCGACCGCCTTGCTGCCCACGACCAGGATGATGACGCCCCCCGTCATGAGGACGTCCGGGTTGCGCCCCGTCGGCAGCCACGGCACCTGCGCGCTCAGCCACCACAGGCCGGTCGCGCAGACCGCGACGACCGCAGCCCCCGCGACCTGGGTGAAGAACGGGGGGACGGCGAGCCGGGCGAACGCGTGCTGCAGCGAATACACCAGGACGCCGAGGGCGAACGTGGCCAGCATCTGCGACCACGAGCCGCCCCAGATGAGGACGGCGCCGGCGGCCGTCAGCGCCGTGCCGACGACCATCATCCAGCGCGGGTGCGGACGCGGGCCCCGCATGATCCGGCGGAACCGCTCGGTCGCCTCGTGGATCGACATGGGCGTCGACTCGATGGCGTCCATCAGGCGCTCGGCCCGCTCGACCATCGTGAAGTCGACCTCCGGCGTCCGGACGACCCGGGTCGTCGTCACCGGCGGCCGGTCCCACCCGCGGTAGTAGGAGGTGGTGATCGACATGTACGAGACGTCCACGTAGACGGTCTTCAGGCCGAACGCCCGGGTGAGGCGCAGCAGCAACACCACGGTGTCGTTCGCCGGCGTCCCGGACGCGACGAGCAACTCGCCGAAGCGCATCGCGAGGTCGAGCACAGCCGTCGCGACCTCGGGGGGCGCGTCGTCGATCTCGCGGTTGCTGACCGCGGCGTCCAGGGGTGACGGCATGGTCAGGTCGACCACGCGTCGGGCCCGCACCCGCGACGGGTGCGACCAGTACTTGCTCAACGGCTCCTCGGGTGTCGCCATGATTCCATTCTGGCGCGATCGCTCGCGCGGCGGACACCCGGGCCGCGTCAGGCGGCGCGAACGCCGTCAGTGCTCGTGCTCGCGGCCCTGCTCATGGTCGAACTCGTGGGTGAGGTCGTCGATCATGTCCCACGTCTCGCCGTCAAGCATGACGGCGGTCGCCGGGAAGAGCCCGTTCTCCTCGCGGTCGATGTGGTGCCGCAGGGTGTCCTCAAATTTCTGGTACACGTGCCACTCGCCGTTCTCGATGCGCTGCAGTTGCTTACGCATGAGGCAGTGCTGCTCCATGAGCCCCTCGACGGTCTCTCCGAAGTACTCGCAGTACTCGGGCTGGCACAGGCCCTTGAACAGGCCGGCCTCCTCCGAATTGTTGTGCGGGAACAGGTGGCTCCGCATCGCCTTGAGCGCCCGCTGCACCTCGTCGGCATCGCTGGCGTCGACGGCCCGCTTGAGGCCGCCGAGCGCGTTGACCGCCCCGTAATGCTCTTCCGACAGCCGGCCGATGATCGAGATGTCCCGGCACCCGCAGTACTCGCACATGGCGCTCAATCTACGGCCCGGACGCCCGCGCCCGGAGCCCTTTCCACAGATCAGTCCGTGGAAACGCCTCGATTCCCACCCGCACGGTCGTAGCGGACGCCGCCGGCGCGGGCAGACTGGGGTTTCCAGCCCGACCGAAGGAGGCGTCCATGCCCCAGGATGCGTGGAGCGACAAGCGCGAACGGCAGTACGAGCACATCAAGGACGGCCTGCTCGACCGCGGGAAAGACGAGGACACCGCCGAGGAGATCGCTGCCCGCACCGTCAACAAGGAGCGGGCCCGCGCCGGCGAGGCCAAGCAGGCGAGCCGCACCTCGACCGAGGACATCTCGTCCGGACGCCGCGGCGGCCTGCGCTCACACACGGGCGAGGGCGGGCGGACCCGCGATCAGCTTTACAACGAGGCCCGGCGCAAGGGCATCGAGGGCCGCTCGTCCATGTCGAAGGACGAACTCGAGCGCGCGGTGAACGAGGACTCCTGACCCGGACGCCTCACGCCACGTCGCGGATCAGCACGTGGCCGAGGCCGGCGGTGATGAGCAGGCCGATCCCCGTGGCGACGAAGATGCCGGCCGTCCCCGTGGACGCCGCGGCGACCGCGACCACGGCGGGCACCAGCGACTGGCCGAGCCGGTTGCCCATCAGCCGGACGGCCAGCCACGTCGACGTGCTGCCGGGCGGTGCCGCGACCGACACGATCGCCATCGACAACGGCTGCCCGACGCCGAGGCAGAACCCGGCGACAAGCAACGCGGCGCCCAGCACGGCCGGGTGCACCGGGGCGGCGACCAGCGCGACCGCGAGCCCTCCGACAAGGCTCGAGACCAAGACGAGGCGGCGCCGGCCCAGGCGTCCGGTGAGGGTCGACAGGCCGATCCGCGAGAGCATCGTCGCGGCCGCCCGCAGCGTCAGCAGGACGCCGATCACGCCGGCCCCGATGCCCCGCTCGACGCCGAGGGCGGGCAGGTAGACCTGGATCAAATCGTCGGCGGCGAGCACGAGCATGCTCAGCAGCACCGCACCGGCCAGCGTGCGGCGCGCCTCGGGCGAGACGCGCACCGGGGCGGGGCGGCGTCCGTCGCGCGGCCGAGGCCCGGACTCCGCCCGTCCGGCCAGACGACGCAGCAGGAACGTGCAGGCGACCAGGGCGAACGTCGCGACGGTGTAGAGGGCCATGAGCGCCTGCGTGTTCGGCATGACCGCCCGCCCGCCGACGGCCGCGAGCGCGAGCGGCGCGGCGGCCTGGCCGACGGAGCCCGCGAACGTGAAGGTGCCGAACGCCGAGTCGACCGCCTCGCGCGAGGCGCGCGCGACGAGGCTCTGCTCGCCGATGATGCTCAGCAGGTTCCCGAGCCCGACGATCGCGTTCCACAGCAGGAGCGACCACAGGTCGGGCGAGTACACCAGCATCCCGACGCCTGCCAGCGCCATCGCGGACGCCCCCACCAGCAGGGCGGGGAACTCGCGCCCGCCGTCGGTCCAGCGCCCGGCGGGGAAGGCGACGACGAGCGGCAACAGGGCGAATCTCGCGGCGATGAGGCCGACGAGGGCGGGCGACAGGCCCACCTCGATCGCGCGGTACGCCGAAGTCGGCCGGATGATGTAGGCCGACCCCTGCACCAAGAACGCGTGCGCGAGCAACGGGAGGGCTCGACGCACGGAGATCACGCTCACACCGTAGGCGCGTCCGGGCGCTCTCGGGCCCCGAATCGCAGCCGCGCGGACGCCTCCAGCACGGTCGGTTCGCGGCCGACCTCGGGCTCAGGCGTTTGTCTGTTTCGCGGGCAGCGCCGGAGCGACCGCGACCTGCCCCGCGCCCAGCGGGACGACGGGCGTCCCGGCGACGACGAGGTCCGCGCGTTCCCACGGACGCTCGCGGGCGAAGAAGGCGAGCTCGGCGTCCATCCACCAGTGCCAAAAGCGGGTGGCCTGCTCCTCGGTCTGCCCGTTGACGCCCGAGGCCAGGTCGCGCGCGATGCCGCGGCGCTCGGCGTCCGCGAAGTCGGCCTGCACCCACACGGTCGCGTCGATGAGGGGCGCGAGGTCCCGCGGGGACGCCCCGGTGCCCTCGACGAACACGGCCGCCAGTCCTCCCGGCAGCTCGATCGCGCCCTCGCGGCCATGGGCCGCCCACTGCGGCGGACTCATCCGGACGCCTCCTCCACCGGCCAGGCCCTCCAGCAGCTCGCGCAGGAGGCGTCCCCAGCCGAAGAGCGGCTCGTGCCAGGCGAGGTCGTCGGTCGCGACGACCACCGAGCCGGGCACGCGGCGGCTCAGCTCGCCGGCGAGCGTCGACTTGCCGGACGCCCCGCGCCCGTCGATCGCGATCACGGCCGGACGCCCCGGGGCCGGGTCGGCGATCTGGAGGAGGCGGGTGGCCAGATCGTCCAGGCTCAGCGGGGCCCACGGCCCCGCGGCCGGCTCGCCGGGCGGCAGCGTCAGAGTCGTCATGCGCTCGATCCTGCCAGGGTGGCCGCGGGTTGGGGCTGCACTCGGCGCAGGGGGCGGGCGGCGTCCTAGGGCAGGATCCAGGTGGACAGGATCACGCAGGCGAGCGTGCCGCCGACGAGGCTGAGCACCGCGTTGTGGCGCCACAGGTGCAGCCCGACCGTCACGGCCACCCCGACGAGCTGCGGGACGCCCCTGTCGGGCGCCGACACATCGATCGTCGCCAGGCAGTACACCGCGAGGATCGCCAGCGCACCCAGCGGCATCCAGCGGCCCACGTCGGCCAACAGCTCGGAATCGCGCATCCGCGCCCGCAGCGCGAAGGGCACCGCGCGCAGCGTCACCGTGATCGCGACCGCCACCCCGAGCGCGACGAACCAGGACGCCTCAGGCACGGCCGTCCTCCTCTCGCAGCGCGCGTCTCCCCAGGAGGTGCCGCCCGACCAGGGCGGCGGTGAACGCCGACATGGCGACGAGCAGCATCGAACCGGGCGCGACCACCTGGGCGCCGACGCCGGCGACGACCGCGAGACCCAGGGTGACCGGGTCGCGGCTCTCGCGCCAGGCGTCCATCGTGAGCACGACGAACAGGGCGGTCAGGATGAAGTCGAGGCCCCGCACGTTCGACAGCAGCGCGCCGCCGACCAGACCGCCCGTGAGCCCGCCGAGCGCCCAGGAGACGTGGAGGCCGGCGTGGATCCAGAGGATGCGTGCGGTGGTCAGCCCGCCCCGCGGTGCGCTGCCGACCAGGGCGAACGCCTCGTCGCACAGCGCGAAGATCGCGTACGCCTTGGCCCAGCGGCCCTTGACGAGGTCGAGCGGGTACGACAGGCCGTAGAAGAGGTGGCGCGCGTTCACCAGGAACGTGACGAGCGCGATGGACGCCAGCGGCGCCCCGGCCGCGAGCAGCCCGATGAACAGGAACTCGACGGAGCCGGCGAACAGCGTCCCGGAGATGAGCGGGGCCAGCCACCACGGCAGCCCCTTGCTGATGACGAGGACGCCGAAGCCGATGCCCAGCGCGAACAGCCCGGCCCACACCACCCCGGCGCGGCGGGCGGCGTAGGCGAAGGACGACTCCGACCCGGCAACCTCGACCACCCCGGACACTGTAGACGTCCGGACGCGCGGGCCGCGGGGGCGTCCGCGGGGGCGTCCGCGACGTCGTTGGCCACGCGCCCTTCGTCGACGCCGCTCCGCGCCGGAGGTGAGCGGGCACGCCCGTTCGGGCGAAGACAAGCGGACCGCCGTCGGCCCAGGATGGGCACACTCGAAAGGAGTCGCCCATGTCCGAGAACCCCGTCCGCGACCTGCTCGACCAGATTCCGCGCACCGAGAAGATCGACCAGGTCGCCCGGCCGCTGCGCCAGGCCGCCGAGAAGATCGCGGAGACGCCGGGCCTGTCGGAGGCGCTCGCCGCCCAGCCGACCGGCCACCCGCTGCACCCGGCGCTCGTGCACCTGCCGATCGGCGGGGCGCTCACGGCGGCGTCCCTAGAGATTCTGGGTCTCGGACGCCTCCGGCTCGCGACAGCCCTCGCCACGGGCGTCGTCGTCGCCGGCGCGGCCCCGGCCGCGCTCACCGGTCTGGCCGACTGGGCGGCCCGCCGCGACACCGACGAGGACCGCCGCGTCGGGGCGGCGCACGCCGTGTGCGCGGGCAGCGGGACGACGCTCGCGCTCCTGTCGCTCCTGGCCCGCACGGGTGGCTCCCACGGCCTGGCGCGGCTGTTGCTGTTCGGGTCGGCGGCCGCGTACACAGCGGCAGGCGTCCTGGGCGGCGAGCTCTCGCAGGGCCCGCAGCCCGAGGCCGTCTTCCTCAGCGACCGCACCGACGCCCCCGGCGAGGACGAAGAGCACCACTACGCGTGAGGCGGGGCCTGACGCCGACAGCGCCGGGGGCGCACCCGTGGACCGGGGCGCACCCGTGGGCCGGCGCCCACGCGCCGGGCCGCGAAGGCGTCCTGGCAAGGGTTTTTAGTCACCGTGAGGATTGTCGTCGAGGTCGAATCGTCCTAATTTGGGATGACCGCGCACCGGCCTCCCGGGTGGGATTCTCAGCGTGGAGAGTCCATGTCCTCCCGCGAGGGGCCGGTGCGGCGGCGCCTCCACGGACGGGCCGCGACGCATGAGCGGCGTCCGTACTGCACGACATCGGGAGCGCGGCCCGGATGGGGCGGCGATCGGTGTCCCGGGGCCGGGTCTGGGCGTCCGGGTCTGGAGGGCCGGGTTTGGGCGAAACGCCTGCAGCGTTCTCGAAACGCCTGCAGTAAACCGCGAAACGCCTGCAGCGTTGTCGAAACGCCTGCCTTAATCGAGAACGCTGCCTTACGTAAGGCAGCGTTACGGCTTAAGCCCGGCGTTTCGAGAACGCCTGCAGCGTTTCACAAACACCTGCAGCGTTCCGGCACGGGGCGGGCGCACAACGCAGGCGCGCTCCTACTCCCCGGCCGACCCGAGCACGGACGCGGCGGCGTCGAACGCGTCGGCGAGCATGGCGGAGGTGGCGTCCGGGCGGGCGATCGTCATCTGCAGCAGCGCGAGCGCCAGGGCAGCGGCGGTCTCGCAGAGGGCCGCGTCGCCGCCGTAGTCGCCCCGGTCCGCCAGGACGCCGGCCAGGCGCAGCCGCACCGGCCGGGTCATGCGCAGGGCGTCCGCCCGGATATCGGGGTTCCGCTGCAGCACCGTGAGCGCCTTGGCCCGCGGCGAGCCCGGCTCGACGACCTCGAGGACGCCGACGAAGGCGTCCCGCAGCACCCGCCACGGCGGACCCGCAGACAGCCGCACCGCTCCGAGCAGGTCCTCGAGGCTGCCGTCGAGCTGGTCGAGCACGATGTCTTCGATGCGGCCGACGAGCCGATATAGCGTCGGCCGGGAGATCCCCGCCGCGGTCGCGAGCTGCTGACCCGTGACGGCCGCGAAGCCGCGGTCGAGAAAAAGGTCGAGGGCCACCGCGTCCACGTCTTCGCGGGTGACCGTCCTCGGTCGAGCCATGCGCTCCTCCGTCCGTCAGTTCTGATTCATTGTCTCACGGCCGCGGTGCGCGTCAGCCCCTACTCCGGACGCCCACTGTCGCGCGGTTCCCTGGCTCGCGCAGCGCCCGTTCACCAGGGGTTTCTCCGCAGGGCGCGGGACCTGCTGGCTTTTAGCGACAGTTGTCGCGCGACCTGCGCCGCCGGCGTCCTACGGTCGGGACGCCAGGCCCGGACGAGCGGGACCCCGAAGCACGGAGGATGCCATGACCACCCAGCGAACCCGACCACGACGGATCGCCGCCCTCCTGACCGGCGGGCTGCTCCTGTCGGCGTGCGCGCAGGTGCCGGGGCTGCCGGCTCCGGTGGCGGCTCCCGAACCGGTGACGACCGTCGTCGTCACCGAGACGGCCGCGCCCGGCGCGGCCCCCGGTGCCAGCACCGTGACCATCACCGAGGGCGGGACGACGCGGGCGTCCGGAGGGTCGGGGTCCGGATCGTCCGGGTCGTCCGGCTCCACGGGTTCGGGCTCCACGGGCTCCACGTCCAGCGGCTCCGGGTCGTCGGGCACGACGACCGCGACGCCGGCGGCGTCCGGCATCGTGCTGCAGAAGAAGTCCGTCGGCAACCACCGCTTCGGGGAGCACTACAAGGCCATCGAGGACGACCTGCGCGCCAAGCTCGGCAAACCCACCAAGGTGTTCGAAGACGAGGGCTGCCCCATGGACCCGCGCTGGGCCCGGCACCTCGTCTGGAAGGGGCTGTCGGTCGGGTTCGAGTCTCAGCAGGCGACGAAGACCAGCAAGATGTACCTCTACGGGTGGTTCGTGACGCCGAGCAAGGGCCTGCCGGCGGGGGTGTCGCTGGCCAGCGGTCTCCCCCTCCGGACGACGTACCAGAAGCTCCGGAAGCGGTACCCGAACATCAGCATGGAGACCATGTTCGAGAACTCAGGCGACTACAGCGACCTCGGCAACGGCGTCTACTACTTCTGGAACGACTCGTCGGGATCGCGAACCGACGAGATCATGGCCGCCCCGCTGCGCGGGTGCGAATGAGCCGCCACCGAGGCACCCCGCCTGTGCAAGAGTGACTCCAACATCACGCCTCAACGATGGAGCCATCATGACCCTCGCGCCCCAGGGATTCGTCGGCCTGACCGCCTGCGTCGGCCTCAAGCAGGACGCCACCGACTTCATGCTGCTGGCCTCGGCCGAGCCCGGCACGACGGCCGCCGCCGTCTACACGCAGTCCCTGTTCGCCGGGCCGAGCGTGCTGCTGAACCGCTCCGAGGACGCCTCCCGCTTCCGCGGCGTCGTCACGCTGTCGAAGAACGCGAACGTCGCGACGGGCGAGCAGGGACTCGCGAACGCGCGCGAGGTGCGCGAGCGGGCGGCGAAGCTTGTCGGCTGCGCTCCCGAAGAGCTGCTGATCGCGTCGACGGGCGTGATCGGCGTCCAGTACCCGATGGAGACGCTGCGCGCCGGCATGGACGCCCTCCCCGCGCCCGGGCCGGCCGACTTCGAGGCGTCCGCGACCGCGATCCGGACGACGGACACGATCTCGAAGCTCCAGGTGCGCCAGGTCGGGGACGCCGTGATCGTCGGCATCGCCAAGGGCGTCGGCATGATCGAGCCGAACATGGCGACGATGCTGTCGTACTTCTTCACGGACGCCGCCGTCCCGGCCGCGGAGTTGGACGCCATGTTCCGCCGCATCGTCGCGAAGACGTACAACGCGGTGAGCGTCGACGGGGACACCTCGACCAGCGACACCGCCTGCGTGATCGCGAACGGGCTGGCCGGCGAGGTGGACCTCGCTGAGTTCGAGGCCGCATTCTTCGACGCCGCGCTCGCCCTGACGAAGATGATCGCCGCCGACGGCGAGGGCGCGACGAAGCTCATCGAGGTGGACGTCACGGGCGCGCGCGACGAGTCCCAGGCCCGGATCATCGCGAAGTCGATCGTGAACTCCCCGCTGGTGAAGACCGCCGTGTACGGCACCGACCCCAACTGGGGCCGCGTCGCGATGGCGATCGGCAAGTGCGAGGACCAGACCGACATCAAGCCCAGGAACGTCACCATCAAGTTCGGCGACAACGAGCTGTACCCGCGCGCGGTGAACCCCGAGCGGCTCGACGCGCTGCGCGAGTACCTCGAGGGCGACGAGGTCGTGATCGCCGTCGACCTCGGTGTCGCCGACGGCACGTTCACCGCCTACGGATGTGACCTCACCGAGGAGTACATCCACATCAACGCCGACTACACGACGTAGGGTTCGTCGCTCCGCGCGACGGGTGGGCGTCCGGGTGTGCGGGCGGGAACGCTGCAGGCATTTGCGAAACGCTGCAGGTCTTTCGCAAACGCTGCAGGCGTTCTCGAAACGCCGGGCTTAAGCCGGAACGCTGCCTTACGTAAGGCAGCGTTCTCGCCGGAGGCAGGCGTTGTGGAAACGCTGCAGGCGTTT
>CALMAD010000129.1 GCA_937859105.1 uncultured Propionibacteriaceae bacterium | reverse complement strand
CCTCCCGGACGACCCACGCGAACGTGCGCAGCACCGGCGCCGGCAGGCCGGCGCCGTCGGTGACGCTCGTCACGCCGATGCCGGACGCCTCCAGCAGCGACCGCGCGCCCGCGATCTCGGTGGAGAGGTCGATGTCGCGGTAGCCCCGGACGATGCCGCGGACCTCGTCGAGCGCCGAGGTGGCGATCGACTCGACCTCGCGCATGGTCGCGGCGGCCTCGGGACGCCCCCGGTCCGCCTGGGCGGCGGCCAGTTCGGACTTGAGGGCGACGGCAGAGAGCGTGCGTCCGAAGACGTCGTGGAGGTCGCGGGCGAAGCGGAGCCGCTCCTCGGCGACGGCGAGCCGCGCCGAGTCGCGGCGGGCGCGGTCGAGGGCCTTCGTCGTCTTGAGGATGTTGAGCAGCATCCGCGCCGAGAAGACCACGAGGAGGGCCATCGTGACGCCCACGAAGAGCGTCGGGATCACCAGGACGACGTTCCGCGCGCCGCCGGGGGGCATCCCCTCCAACGGGAGCCTGACCACGTGGCCCGCCACGAGCGCGAGGGCGACGAGGCTGAGGGGGACGCCGCTCGGCAGGTCGAGCAGCGGCATGATCAGGAGCGCCACGTTCAGGCCGACCACGACGCCGGCCATCGTGCCGAAGCCCGGCGTCGCCCAGGCGCCGACGACGGCCGTCGTGATGCCGCCGGCGATCCACGCGACCCAGGCCGGGCGCGGGTCGCGGAGCCGGACGACGGCGTCCCAGCGGCTGGCCGACAGCAGGTCGGCGTCCCGGAGCCGGGTGTGCAGGACGGCGAGCGCGCCCCACAGGGCGGTCGTGAGCACGGCCAGGTAGAGCCACGGGATCGGGCTCGCGAGCGACATGGGCCCGGCGGTGAGCAGCAGCAGCGACAGCAGCGGCCCGAAAATGAAGCCCCAGTGGATGCTGAACCTGACGTAGCCCTCGGTCTGCTTCAGGTCGGCCGGGTCCCAGGCGGTGGCCTTCGGCGTTCGCATCGTGTGCCTCCTCTCGGTTCGGGTCTCGGCGTGTGCGTTTCTCTGCGACGTTCTCCACACTCTGAGGGGGATTGTGCAGCCTAGAAACGCACACGGGGTCAACTGCGCGGCTCCCAGCGGAAGCCCCTCACACCCTCCCACAGGGCGGCCGCGGTCCACGCGACCAGCGGGATGACCATCCCCAGCGCGCCGAGCGCCGCGTCGACGCCGGAGAGCGTGGTCCCGGCGGTGCCGGCGCCGGTGAAGGCCAGCTTCACGAGGTCCACCACTGGCGTCAGCGGCAGGGCGTGCGCGAGGCGCTGGACGACGTCCGGGAAGGCGTCCAGCGGCAGGGAGAACCCGGAGAACAGCAGCGTGATCAGGATCGCGGGCATGGTGGTCAGCTGGGCGGACTCGACGGTCCGGGTGAAGTTCGCCGACCAGACGGCCAGCGCCGTCCAGGCCGCCGACCCCAGGACGACCGCCGGCACGAGCGCCCACGGATGCACCGGTACGGCGCCCAACGCCGCGGACGCCAGCGCGACGCCCATCCCCGTCTCGATCGTCAGCAGCGCCCATAGGGGCACGGCCGGGGCGAGCAGGATCTCCAGCGTCGTCGCCTCGCCGGTGCGCAGCCGCTTGAGCACGAGTTGTTCCCGCCGCGCGACCAGGGACGTCACCATCGTGTAGTACACGACGAACAGCAGCCCGGTGCCGAGCAGCACCATGACGAGGACGCTGCCGAGGGCGCCCGAACGCTGCCCCAGCTGCAGGAGCATGACCGCCATCATCGGGGGCATCAGCACCGCGGTGAACATCGCGGTCTTGTTGCGCAGCAGGATCGTCGCCTCGGCGCGCACCAGCGCGCCGAACCGCCTGAGTGCGCTCGGACGCCGCCCGGGCCGGTCGTCGCCGGTGCGGGGCGCACGGGGGCTGGCGGAAAAGCTGTCGGTGGCGGCAGGGACGATCGTGTTCGTGGACATCAGGGCTCCTTCGGGGTGGTCGGCGGGGGTTGGCTGCGCGGAGGCGGTCCGGCCGGGCGGCCGGCCCTCCGCGCTCATCGGACGCCTCCGCTCGCGATGGCGAGAAACACACTTTCGAGCGAGGCGGGGGTGGCGGTCAGACCGGGCAGCGTCTCGTCGCCCGCCCAGGCCAGCACGCGGGCGAGGGTGGCCTGCAGCGTCCGGGTCTCGATGGAGACGAGGTCGCCCACCGTGACCGAGGCGCCCGGCAGGTCGAGGGTGGCCGGGTCGAGGCGGTCGGGCCGGCGGAAGGTGATGGAGGCGGGCGTCCCGGCGACGATGTCGTCGAGCGTGCCCTCGGTGACGATGCGTCCGGCGTGCATGATCGCGATCCGGTCGGCGAGGCGTTCGGCCTCTTCGAGGTAGTGGGTGGTGAGCAGCACGGTCGTGCCGTGCGCGACCATGCCCTCGATGAGGTGCCAGATGCGGCGCCGCGACTCGGGGTCGAGGCCCGTGGTGGGCTCGTCGAGCACCAGCAGCTCGGGGCGCCCGAGAATGCCGAGGCCGACGTCGAGCCGGCGCTTTTCGCCGCCCGACAGGCTCTGCACCGCGGTGCCCGCGCGGCCGGCAAGGTCGACGTCGGCGAGCATGTTGTCGATCGCCCGCGGGTCGGTGAGCGTGCCGGCCCACATGCGGGCCACCTCGCGCACGGTCAGGGTGGCGGGGAAGCCCGACTCCTGCAGCACGACGCCGGTGCGCGGCCGGACGCGGGCGCGGTCGGCGATCGGGTCGAGCCCGAACACGCGGATCGTGCCGGCCGACGGGGCGCCGAGCCCCTCGATCAGCTCGACGGTCGAGGTCTTGCCCGCCCCGTTCGTGCCGAGCAGGGCGTACACCTCGCCGCGGCGGATCGTCAGGTCGACCCCGCGGACGGCCTCGAAGCCGCCCGCGGCCTTGCCGAGCCCGAGGCCGCGGCGGGCGCCGTACGTGCGCCGGACGCCGGTGAGCGTGACCACGTCGGCGCCGGCGGACGCCGGGTGGGCCGCGGGCCGCGGTGGGTGGTGGAGGCGGGTGGACGGCTGGGTCGTTGTCATGGCTCCATCCAACCGGGCGGCGGCGTCCGCGGGCAGTGCCGAATCACACGGGCTCGCGTGGGTCCGTCACGGGCCGGCGGTGACGAATGTCATGGTCGCGGTCGATCGACGACGCGGGGGGTGAGACTCCCGGGTCAACTCCCGGGCCGGCCCGCGTTCCCGCATCGGACGCCTCCCCGCGTCCACCACCCGGAAGGCGGTAGTGCGATCGCCGCAACGGTGGTTACTCTGCGTAACCAAGCGGGCGCCCCGGCGTCCGGCCCCCCGTGATCGGAGCGTCCCCCGCATGATCGAGCTCGAACACGTCAGCAAGCGCTACCCCGACGGCACGACGGCGGTGGCCGACTTCAGTGCCCAACTGCCCCCGCACACGACGACCGTGTTCGTCGGGTCGAGCGGCTGCGGCAAGACCACCCTGCTGCGGATGATCAACCGGATGGTGGAGCCCACCTCGGGCCGCGTCCTCATCGACGGCGACGACATCGCCGCGCAGGATCCGGTGGCGATCCGGCGCCGCATCGGCTACGTCATGCAGAACGGCGGGCTGCTGCCGCACCGGACGGTGCTCGACAACATCGCGACCGTCCCGCGCCTGATCGGCACCGACAAGGAGGCGGCCCACGCCCGCGCCCGCGAGCTCATGCAGCTCGTCGGCCTCGACCCGGCCCACGCGAACCGCTACCCGAGCCAGCTCTCGGGCGGGCAGCAGCAGCGCGTGGGCGTCGCGCGGGGGCTTGCGGCCGACCCGAACATCCTGCTCATGGACGAGCCGTTCGGCGCCGTCGACCCCCTCGTGCGGCGCGACCTGCAGAACGAGCTTCTGCGCATCCAGTCCGAGCTCGGCAAGACGATCGTGTTCGTCACGCACGACATCGAGGAGGCGTTCCTGCTGGGCGACCAGATCATCATCCTGAAGCAGGGCGGCGAGGTCGCCCAGCGCGGGTCGAGCGCCGACATTCTGGCCCACCCGGCCGACGACTTCGTCGCCGAGTTCGTGGGGCTCGACCGGGGCGAGCGCGTCCTGCGGCTGCAGCCGGGCGAGCGCGGGGACGTCCTCGTAGACGCCCACGGCCGCGCCGCCGGCGTCCTGGAGGGCCGGCCGTGAACTGGGTCGTCAACAACCTCGACGTCATCGCCGAGCGGACCCTCGCCCACCTCGCCCTGGCGCTCCCGCCCATCGTGCTGAGCTTCGTCATCGCGCTGCCGGTGGGCTGGCTGGCCAACCGCCGCCGCTGGCTTCGGACGCCGCTTCTGTCGGCGTCCGGGCTGCTGTACGCGATCCCGTCGCTGCCGCTGTTCGTCGTGCTGCCGATCATCATCGGCACCGGCATCCGCGATCCCCTGAACATCGTGGTCGCGCTGACGCTCTACGGCCTGGCGCTCATGGTGCCCTCCGCGGCGGACGCCCTCCAGGCCGTCGACCCGCGCGTCGAGGACGCCGCGACCGCCCTCGGCTACCGGCCGGTGAGCCGGTTCTTCGCCGTGGAGTTGCCCCTGGCCGGCCCGACGCTGCTGGCCGGGCTGCGGGTGGTCGCCGTGAGCACGATCTCCCTCGTCACCGTGGGTGCGGTGCTCGGCGTCCCGAGCCTGGGCCTGCTGTTCACCGACGGCTTCCAGCGCGGCATCGTCGCCGAGGTCGTCGCCGGCCTCGTCGTCACGGTCGCGCTCGCGCTGGCCCTCGACGGCCTGTTGGTCGCGCTGGGCCGCGTCCTGATGCCGTGGAGCCGCAGCCCGCGCACGCGCCTGACGGACGCCCCGGCCGACCAGTCGGCCGCGGCCCAGGGCGAGCCGGACGCCGTCGCCGATCCCGATGCCGCGTCCGACGCCCAGCCCGCCGGACGCCGGGGGGCCGACGCATGAGGTACCTCACCGAGGCTCTCGCCTGGATCGCCGACCCTGCCAACATGCCGGGTCCCGACGGCATCGCCGCCCGCACGGGCGAGCATCTGTGGTATTCGGCGCTCGGCGTCCTGCTGGCGTGCCTCGTCGCCGTCCCGGCCGGTTGGTACGTCGGGCACACCCGCCGCGGCCGCGGCCTCGCGGTCGGGCTGTCGGGCGCCGCCCGCGCGCTGCCGACGCTCGGCCTGGTCACGCTGCTCGGCATCCTGCTCGGCATCGGGCTGGTCGGGCCGATGATCGCGTTCGTCGTGCTCGCGATCCCGTCGGTGCTCGCCGGCGCGTACGCCGGCTTCGAGCAGATCGATCCCGCGACCGTGGACGCCGCCCGCGCGACCGGCATGACCGAGGCCCAGATCCTCACCCAGGTGGAGATCCCGCTCGGGCTGCCGCTGCTGATCGGCGGCGTCCGGTCGGCCGTGCTGCAGGTGATCTCGACTGCCACGCTGGCCGCGTACGTGGGCTCCGGGGGCCTCGGCCGGTTCCTGTTCCTCGGCCTCAAGACGCAGGACTACGGGCAGATGCTCGCGGCGTCCCTGCTCGTCGTGCTGCTCGCCATCGCGTCCGAACTGGTGTTCGGCGTGCTCCAGCGGCTCCTGACCCCCGCCGGCGTCCGTCGCCGCTGAACCCGTCTCACCAACCGACCCATCGAAAGGAACCCGCCATGTCCTCTCCGATCAGCCGCCGCCGGCTCGGCGTCCTCGCCGGGCTCGGCCTGCTCGCCGCCACCGCCACCGCCTGCTCGAACAGCGACCCCCTGGCCAGCGGGACGCCCGCGGCGTCCGGCACGCTCGTGGTCGGCTCCCAGCAGTACTACAGCAACGAGATCATCGCGGAGCTGTACGCGCAGTCGCTGGAGAAGGCCGGGTTCACCGTGCAGCGGCAGTACCAGATCGGCCAGCGCGAGGTGTACCTGCCTGACCTGGCCGCCGGCAAGATCGACGTGATCCCCGAGTACGGCGGCAACCTGCTGCAGTACTACGACAAGAACACGACCGCGAAGGACGCCGCGGCGATCCAGAGCGCGCTCGCGTCCGCGCTGCCGCAGGGCCTGCGGGCGCTGGAGCACGCCGCCGCGACCGACCAGGACTCGTACACGGTCACCAAGCAGTTCTCCGACCAGCATCGGCTCACGTCGCTGGCCGACCTCAGCAAGGTCACCGATCCGCTGAAGATCGCGGCGAACAGCGAGTTCGCGAAGCGTCCGTACGGGCCGGACGGTCTGAAGTCGGCCTACGGGGCCACGGTCACGCTCGTGCCGGTGGAGGACTCGGGCGGCCCGCTCACCGTCAAGGCGCTCAAGGACGGCACGACCCAGCTCGCCGACATCTACACGGCCGACCCGTCGATCACCCGCGAGAACCTCGTCGTGCTGGACGACCCGAAGCACCTGATCCTGCCCCAGAACGTCACCCCGATCGTGTCGGCGAAGGTCAACGACGCGGCCGCGGACGCGATCAACAAGGTCAATGCCCAGCTCTCGCTGGAGGACCTCCGCGCGCTCAACTCCGCGAGCGTCAACGAGCAGAAGAAGTCCGCCGACATCGCGTCGGCCTGGCTGAAGCAGAAGGGTCTGGCGTGACCCCAGGGTCCGCCTTCGACCCGTACAACCGCCGCTGCCCCTCCCGTACGCTGCTCGACACGCTGGCGAGTCGCTGGGCGGTGCTCATCGTCGCGAGCCTGGGCGACGGCCCGCTGCGCTTCTCCGAGCTTCGCGAGCGCATCGGCGGGCTGTCGCAGAAGATGCTCTCGCAGACGCTGCGCGACCTGCGCCGCGACGGCCTCGTCCGGCGGGACGCCGCGCAGGCCGGCCCTCGCCGCGTCGAGTACGCCCTGACGCCGCTCGGCGCGACGCTGGCGCCGGTCATGGACGACCTCGTTGCCTGGGCCCGCACGAACGCCGCCGCCGTGCTGACGTACCAATCGGATCATCCCGACGTCACCGATCAGGAGAAACCATGACCGCACCCATCGCCATCACCGGAGCCACCGGACAGCTCGGCGGCCGCGTCGCGCGCTTGCTGGCCGACGCGGGCGTCCCCCTGCGGCTCGTCGTCCGGACGCCGTCGCGCGCGCCCGAGCTGCCCGGCTGCGAGGTCGCGCAGGCCGAGTACGGCGACGCGGACGCCGTCCGGGAGGCCTTGTCGGGCTGCGACCTCGCGCTGATGGTCTCGGCGGGGGAGTCGGCCGACCGCGTCGACCAGCACCGGACGTTCGTGAACGCGGCCGCGGACGCCGGCGTCCAGCACCTCGTCTACACGTCGTTCGCGGCGGCGTCCCCCGAGGCGACGTTCACGCTGGGCCGCGACCACTGGCACACCGAGGAGGCGATCCGCGACAGCGGGGCGACGTTCACGCTGCTGCGCGACAACTTCTACGCCGACGTGCTGCCCGCCTTCGCGGACGCCCACGGCGCGATCACCGGGCCCGCCGGCGACGGGCGGTGCGCGTTCGTCGTCCGCGCGGACGTCGCCGAGGCCGCCGCCGCGGTCCTCCGCCACCCGGACGCCCACGCGAACGCGACCTACACCCTCACCGGCCCGACCGCGCCGACGCTCACCGAGGCGACCGTGACGCTCACGGCCTTCTCGGGCCGGGTGTACCGGTTCGTCGACGAGACGGTCGAGCACGCGGCCGAGCGGCTGCGCCGCGACTGGCCGGGTGAGCCGGACTGGCAGTACGAGGCCTGGATCAGCACCTACACCGCCATCGCGTCCGGGGTGCTCGCCGAGGTGACCGACGACGTCGAGACCCTGATCGGACGCCCGCCGACCAGCCTCGCCGACTTCGCCCGGACGCTGCGCGGCTGAGCCGCCACCCCGGACGGGGAAGCCCCTCCCTCCGTGTCCCATCCCGGACGCCGCCGTTGGGCCCGTTGTGGGGGCGAGGTTAGGCTGGGCTTACCTCGGCGCGAGACGCGCCGACGGTGCTCAAGACACTGAGTTCCGCAGTCCAGTCAGGGGCGATCGCCCCCACACGGAGGTTTCATGAAGCGGTTCGGCAAGCGCTCGCGCCACCACGTCGTGATCGTCGGTTCGGGCTTCGGCGGCCTGTTCGCCGCCCAAGCCCTCAAGGACGCCGACGTCGACATCACGCTCGTCGCCAAGACGACCCACCACCTGTTCCAGCCGCTTCTGTACCAGGTGGCGACGGGCATCCTGTCGGAGGGGGAGATCGCCCCGGCGACCCGGGAGATCCTGAAGCGGCAGAAGAACGTCCAGGTGGTGCTGGGCCTGGTCGAGACGATCGACCTCGACGCGAAGCAGGTCACGTGGCGGCACCTCGACAACCCGTCCACGCTCACCTACGACTCGCTGATCGTGGCGGCCGGTGCCGGGCAGTCGTACTTCGGCAACGACCAATTCGCGACGTTCGCGCCCGGCATGAAGTCGATCGACGACGCGCTCGAGCTGCGCTCGCGCATCTTCTGGGCGTTCGAGCAGGCCGAGATGGCCGACAGCCCCGAGGAGGTGCGCCGGCACCTCACGTTCTGCGTCGTCGGCGCCGGGCCGACGGGCGTCGAGATGGCCGGCCAGATCCGCGAGCTGGCGTCCCGGACGCTGGCGAAAGACTTCCGCGACATCGACCCTCGTCAGGCGCGGGTCATCCTCATCGACGGCGCCCCGCAGGTGCTGCCGCCATTCGGCAAGCGGCTGGGCGCGAAGACCCAGCGGGCCCTCGAAAAGGTAGGTGTCGAGGTGAAGCTCAACGGCCTCGTGACCGACCTCGACTTCAACGGCCTCACCGTCAAGTACAAAGACGGCAGCAGCGAGCACATCGACTCCTCCTGCAAGATGTGGGCGGCCGGCGTCCAGGCGAGCGACCTGGGCAAGACGCTGGCCGAGCAGTCCGGCGCCGAGCTCGACCGGGCCGGCCGCATCAACGTGCAGCCCGATCTCTCGCTGCCCGGCCACCCCGACGTCTTCGTGATCGGCGACATGATGGCCGTCAAGGGCGTCCCGGGCGTCGCGCAGGGCGCGATCCAGTCGGCGCGCTACGTCGCGAAGCTGATCGCCGCCCGGCAGCTGCGGCCCGGCGAGGCGAGGGACAAGGCGCTCGCCGAGGCGTCCAAGCCGTTCAAGTACGTCGACAAGGGTTCGATGGCGACCATCGCGAAGTTCAACGCGGTGGTGAAGGTGGGCAAGTTCGAGATCACCGGCTTCGTCGCGTGGGCGATGTGGCTCGTGCTGCACCTGCTCTACATCGCCGGCTTCAAGCAGCGCATCTCGACGCTGCTGCGCTGGGTGATCAGCTTCTTCTCCAACGCGCGCTCCGAGCGGGTCACGACCAACCAGCAGTTGGTCGGCCGCCTCGCGATGGAGCAGCTCGGGCAGCGGACGTCCGGGCCGCTGTTCCGCGGCGACGACCTCGTGGACGCCTACACCGAGCACAAGGCCGAGCGCACGCGCCGCGAGCAGGCC
>CALMAD010000128.1 GCA_937859105.1 uncultured Propionibacteriaceae bacterium | reverse complement strand
GCCGCGGCCGTGTCGAGCGCCGACGCGACCGTGGCGCTCGACGTGTTCCAGCGGCTCATGGTCGTCCACGCCGGCGGGCCTGACCTCAAGCCGGACGCCGCGACCGACTGCCTGTACACGTCGCCGACGGTGTACGAGTGCAAGCTGACCGAGGGGCTGGTGTTCTCCAACGGCAACAAGCTGACGGCGTCCGACGTGAAGTTCAGCATCGACCGCGCCTACCGGCTCGGCATCGACGGAACCTCGGTGACGCTGCTGAACTCGCTGCAGCGCGTCGAGAAGGTGGACGACCTGACCGTCCGGTTCCACCTCAAGTGGGCCGACAGCCAATTCGGGTTCGCGCTGGCGACGCCGGCGGCGTCCATCGTCGACGAGCAGACGTACGATCCCGACGCGGTCCGCGGCAACGACAAGATGCCGGTCGGGTCGGGGCCGTACGCGCTGGCCAAGTCGGACGCGGGCGGCCTGACGTTCACGCGCATCCAGGGGTACCAGGGCGCGACGACCGGCGTCATCGACCGCATCAGGCTCGCGTACGCGGCCGACAGCCCGGCCGTCGAGCAGGCGATGACCGGCAAGACGGTGGACGCGGTGTGGCGCGGCCTGGATACGGCCGCGGTCGCACGGATGGACGCCGAGGCGGCGGCGTCCCAGGATCG
This sequence comes from uncultured Propionibacteriaceae bacterium, assembly GCA_937859105.1. GTDB lineage: Bacteria > Actinomycetota > Actinomycetes > Propionibacteriales > Propionibacteriaceae > Propioniciclava. The sequence goes on along the minus strand of CALMAD010000128.1, from coordinate 6,470 downwards.
CCGCACGAAGGGCGGCTACGCGAAGACCGAACTGCCCAACACGCGCATGCAGCGGCTGATCTGGAACCCGTCGTCGTCCAACAGGGCGCGCGCCGACCTGCGCGTCGTGGTGTCGCAGGCGCTGCAGGCCGACCGGACGCTGACGTCCCTCGTCCCGCCGGCCTCGACGGAGTCGGTGGCGTCCTTCCCCGCCGGCGGGCGTCCGACGATCAAGCAGCCGAGCGGCGAGCGCGTGAAGCTCACGCTCACCTACGACTCGCACGTGTCCGACGAAGGGGATCTGGCGCGGCTCCTGCGCGACCGGCTCGAGGAGCGCGGCGGGCTGAGCGTGCTGCTGAAGCCCGACAGCGGGGGCACCGACCTGGTCCTCACCGACAAGCCGGCCTGGGTGAACATCCCCTTCGGCTGGCTGCAGCCGTACCTGGACGCCCCGCTGCCCGGCTCGAAGGCCAAGCTGGCGCACCTCGACCAGAGCGCGCGGGAGACCTCGGACGCGAACGCGCGCGAGGCGCTGCTGGGGGAGATCCAGCAGCAGGCCGCGGCCGACCTGACCGTGCTGCCCATGTCGCTCGGCCCCCAGACGCTCTACCTGTCCCAGACGACGAGCGTCGCGGGCGACCCCTTCGGGCCGGCGTGGCAGCTCGGGCTGTGGAGTTTCCGGCGCGCCTGAGCCCCTAGGATGGCCGGATGACCGAGAACCAGCCACCCGCCGCCGGCCCGGGCCCGACGGGCGTCGTCACCGGTCCGCTGCGCCCCGGGGAGCGGGTCACGCTGACCGACGGGAAGGGGCGGCGGCACTCGGTCGTGCTGCGCGAGGGCGGCACGTTCCACACCACGAAGGGCGGCATCAGCCACGACGAGCTGATCGGCGGCCCCGAGGGCAACGTCGTGAAGTCGGTCGGCGGCATGGAGTACCTGGTGTTTCGCCCCGTCATGCACGAGTTCACCGTCGGCATGCCGCGCGGAGCGGCCGTCATCTACCCGAAGGACGCCGCCGAGATCCTCATGTGGGCCGACGTCTTCCCGGGCGCCCGGGTGCTGGAGGCCGGCGTCGGCTCGGGCGCGCTCAGCATCGCCCTGCTGCGCGCCGTCGGGGCGTCGGGCGCCGTCTACAGCTACGAGCGGCGCGCCGAGTTCGCCGACGTGGCCCGCAGCAACGTCGACCGCTTCTTCGGCGAGCCGCACCCCGCCTGGCACCTGCGCGTCGGCGATCTGGTCGAGGCGCGCGGGCCCGAGCAGATCGACCGGGCCGTCCTCGACATGCTGGCCCCCTGGGAGTGCGTGGATTCGGTCGGGGAGGTGCTCGTCGCGGGCGGCTTCCTGTGCTGCTACGTCGCGACGACCACCCAGCTCGGACGCACCATGGACACGCTCCGCGCCCACGGCGGCTTCACCGAGCCGGTCGCCCGCGAGTTCACGTCGCGCGACTGGCACGCCGAGGGGCTCGCGATCCGGCCCGGGCACGCGACGTCGGGGCACACCGGGTTCCTGATGTTCTCCCGGCGGCTCGCGCCCGGCGTCCAGGCGCCCCGGCGGCGGAGGCGTCCGGCGCCCGGCGCCTACGGCCCTGACTACACCGGCCCGCGTCCGCGGGATCTTGCCGCACCGGAGGCGTCCTCGTGAGCGAGGCGCGCCGCGACGACGGCCGCCGCGTCGAGATGCTCGAGCGGCGCCTCGCCGAGGCGCGCTCCGACGCCCGCGCGCTCGCCCAGGTCAACGACAAGCTCAACCAGACGCTGCGCGACGCGCGCGAGTCGCTGCTCGCGCTCCGCGAGCAGTTGGACGCCCTGGCCGCCCCGCCGAGCCAGTTGGGCCTGGTCACGGGGCTGCCCGAGGCCGGCCTCGCCGACGTGGCCGTCGGGGGGCGCACGCTGCGGGTGAAGGTGAGCCCCGAGCTCGTCGCGGTGGAGAGCCTGCAGGTGGGGGCGTCCGTGCTGCTCAACGAGGCGATGACCGTCGTCGGGCTGGCGGAGGCGGCGACAGCCGGCGAGATCGTGCGCGTGCGCGAACCGCTGGGCGACGACCGGGTGCTCGCGGCGACGGCGTCCGAGGAGGAGATCGTGCTGCGGCTTGCCGCGCCGCTGGTCGGCGCTCCGCTCGACCCCGGCGAGTCGCTGCTGGCCGACCGCCGCGCGTTCGTCGCGTGGGCGCGGGTGCCGCGCAGCGACGTCGAGGAATTGACGCTCGACGAGGTGCCCGACGTCACCTACGCCGACATCGGGGGCCTGGGCCGCCAGATCGACGAGATCCGCGACGCGGTGGAGCTGCCGTTCCTGCATCGGGACCTGTTCGAGACGTTCCGGCTGGCCGCGCCCAAGGGCGTCCTGCTGTACGGGCCGCCCGGCTGCGGCAAGACGATGATCGCGAAGGCGGTGGCCAGCGCGGCGGGGTCGCACTTCCTCAACATCAAGGGCCCCGAGCTGCTGAACAAGTACGTGGGGGAGACGGAGCGCCAGATCCGCGTGATCTTCGGGCGGGCGCGCGAGCTGGCCGACGAGGGGCGTCCGGTCGTCGTGTTCTTCGACGAGATGGACTCCCTCTTCCGCACCCGCGGCTCGGGCGTCAGCTCCGACGTCGAGTCGACCATCGTGCCGCAGCTGCTCAGCGAGCTCGACGGCGTCGAGGGGCTGCATCACGTGATCGTGATCGGGGCGACGAACCGCGAGGACCTCATCGACCCGGCCATCCTCCGGCCCGGCCGACTCGACGTGAAGATCAAGCTCGACCGGCCGGACGCCGCCGGCGCCCGCGAGATCCTTGCCAAGCACCTGACCGACGACGTCCCGCTGAACCCGGCGACGGGGCTGGACGACCTGCTCGACGCCGGCGTCGAGGCGCTGTACCGCCGCGACGAGGGGAACCGGTTCGTCGAGGTCACCTACGCCTCGGGGGCGAAGGAGGTGCTCTACGTCGCCGACTTCGTGTCGGGCGCGATGCTCGCGAACATCGCCGGAAGGGCCAAGAAGGCCGCGATCAAGGAGGTGCTCGCCGGGGGCGAACAAGGCATCCGCCTCCACCATCTGCTGGACGCCTGCCGTGCCGAGGTCTCCGAGAACGAGGAACTGCCGAACACCACGAACCCCGACGACTGGGCCCGCGTCTCTGGACGCCGCGGCGAGCGCATCGCGTTCCTCCGCACCCTGCACCACGCCCGCGCCCTGGAGGCTTGAGACGGGGCTGCCCCGCCCTGCCGCGCTGCCCCGCCCCGCGTCCCCTGCCGCCCCGCGACCTCGGTGCCCGGCCCGCGCTGCCCGCCTCGACCCCTCCGTGCCGCCCCGCCCGCAAACGAATGCGCACGGGATCCGGCCCGGCCAGTGAGAACGGCGTCATGGCCGATCCATCGCGCACAGCGTCGCATCCCGAGCTGCCAGCACCTGGCGGACCGCGGCCACGAACTCCTCCGGGCGGTTCAAGACGGCCTCCGCCGCGAACCTGACCACGCTCCACCCGGCGGCGGCCAACAAGACGTCGCGCCGACGGTCCCGCAGGAACGCCGACCGCTCGCCGTGATGACGCCAGCCGTCGATCTCGAGGCCGAGGCGGCGGGCGATGAACGCGATGTCGAGAAAGGCGTCCTCCTCCCGCCCCAGACTCACGCAGTAGTTCGCTCGCCACCCCCGCACTCCACCCTGACGGAGGGCCTGGTGCGCGGCGCGCTCGGCCGCCGACCACGGCTCGGATCGGGAGTCGGACAGCAACCGTCCGACCCGCTGGTGCCCCGGCCTGTTGCGCGTGAGTGCGTAGGCGTCCTCCAGCGAGGCCAGCGACACGCGGCGCCGCAGGCCGTCATCGATGGCCGCAGCCCCCCCGGACGCCACGAGCTCGAGCACCGTCAGCGCCTTGCCCGAGCAACGAACGCCCTGGCACTGGCGGGTCAGCGAACGGGGTGTGGCGCGACGATCGAGGGCGTAGCCGGGCCGCGACCGCAGGTGCGTGCCCCCGGCCTCGACGTCGGGAGGCTCATCACGCCAGCCCATCAGGAAGGCCGTCGTGGCGCCGCAGAACACCGCGTGTGGGTCCGCCAACGCGAGCGCCGCGACCCGCACCGAGAACTCGCGCTCGCGGGCGGCGTCCACGTACACCCCGCGGAAGGGCGCCACGATCTCCCCGGACGCCCGCGCGCGGCTGAGCAGCGAGGCGAGTTCGGGGTGGGCGGAGCGGCGGACGGCTCCGGAGGCGAACGGGACGGCGAGACGAGGATGCACACCACCACCAGTAGGGATGGGAGCCCGCGTCGCGTCACGAGTAGGGAAATGCGCAGGGCAGCATGCAAAGGGGTGCGCGATCGATCGACCATAACGCCGTTCTCGCTGGATCTCTCGATGACCAGAGAGCATTCGTTCGCGGCGGGGCCGAGGGCCGGGGCCGGGGGAGAGGCGTCGGGGCGCCATGCCGGGGAGGGCCAGTCGGCGGGGCCAGAGCCGAGAATCGGCGGACGGCAACCCACCGCAACCTGTCGTTGAAACCGTAAGAACATCTATGGTGGGCCGGACGACCTGTTCGACGAACCCACCCGCCTGCGGCCGCCTCAACCACTCGCTCTCGCAACACAAGGAGTTCCCCGGTGCCTGAAGCCGCCACCTTCCGCCTCGACGCCGACGGGCGTCGCACGTTCGCGGGCCTGATCATCGGCATGTTCGTCGCGGCGATCAGCCAGACGATCGTCGGCACGGCGATGCCGCGGATCGTCGCCGAGCTGGGCGGCATGGACCACTACAGCTGGGTCGCGACGGCCGCGATGTTGGCGTCCGCGATCGTGACGCCGATCGTCGGCAAGCTCTCTGACCTGTACGGACGCCGCTCGTTCTACCTCGGCGGCCTCGTCGTCTTCATGATGGGGTCGATCGTGAGCGGCCTGTCGGTCAACTTCGGCATGCTCATCGCGGGCCGGACGATCCAGGGCATCGGGATGGGCACGCTGATGCCCTTGTCGCAGACGATCATCGGTGACCTCGTCCCGCCGCGCCAGCGCGGCAAGTACCAGGGCTACATGGGCGCGGTGTTCGGCGTCTGCACGATCGCCGGGCCGATCGCGGGCGGCGTCATCACGGACGCCCTCGGCTGGCGCTGGCTGTTCTTCGTCGCGCTGCCGTTCGGCATCGCCGCGACGCTGGCGATCTCGCGGTTCATGAAGCTGCCCTTCGAGCCGCGGCACGCGCGCATCGACTACGCGGGTATGGCGACGCTCTCGGTGGCGCTGGTCTGCATCCTGATCGCGGCGTCCTTCGGCGGCACCAGCTACGACTGGAACCACCCGCTCATCATCACCCTGTTCGTCGTCGGCGCGGTCTTCGCGGTCGTCTTCGTGCTCGTCGAGACGCGCGCCGAGGAGCCGGTGATCCCGCTGCGGCTCTTCCGCAACCCGGTGTTCACGCTGTGCCTGCTGTCGGCGTTCATCCTGGCCACGCTCATGTTCGGCGCGATCATCTACCTCCCGGTCTTCGCGCAGGGCGTGCTCGGGGTCGGCGCGACGGAGTCGGGCCTCATCGTCATGCCGCTCATGGTCGGGCAGATCCTCACGGGCATGGGGGCCGGCTGGCTCATCGCCAAGACCGGCCGCTACAAGGAGATGATGCTGCTCGGCGTGGTCGCGGTCGGGGTCGGCATCATGCTGCTCACCCAGCTCACCTGGCGTTCGCACCCGCTCGACGTCGTCGTCGCGCTGGCGGTCTTCGGCGTCGGCCTCGGGACGATCCTGCAGCAGTACACGCTGCTCGTGCAGAACGCGGTCGCCCGCCGCGACCTCGGCGTCGGGACGGCGGCCACCCAGTTCTTCCGCAACGTCGGCTCCACCGTCGGCGTGGCCGTCTGGGGGGCGGTGATGACGTCGGGGCTCGGCGCCGCCATCGCGTCCCATCTGCCCGCCGGCGTCGACCCCGGACGCCTCGGCCACATGAGCGCCGGCTCGGTTCTCGACCCGGCGACCCTCCAGGGGCTCGACCCGGCTGTCGAGGCGGCCGTCCGGCAGGGGCTGGCGGACCAACTCCACACGGTCTTCACCTGGTGGCTGCCGCTGGTCGGCGTCCTGTTCCTGTCGACGCTGTTCATCAAGGAGGTCCCGCTGCGCGAGACCGTGCACACCCCCGACGAGGGGCGTCGCGAGTTCCTCGACACGATGTCGAGCAGCTCGGTGTCCGCCGCGATGCTCGTCGACCCGCTGAGCGAGGGCCGCGCCACCCGGACGCAGGAGCGCATGCTCGGGCTGCAGTACGACGTCCTGGCGGTCCGGGCGCACTCCGACGACCTGCCGCTGCTCAGGCGGGCGGTCGCCGACGTCGGCGGTGGGGACTTCGACCGGGGCCTGCGCCTGCTCGAGCACACGGCCGACCTGCTGCGCTCCGACGACGCCCACGTGCGGGCGTCCGCGGAGCCCTACGCGGCCGAGATCGCCGAGCGCGCGAAGGCGAAAGGCGGCGTCCTGAGCCCGGCGGTCCGCGCCGACCTGGCGACGGCCGCGGCGTCCGTCGGGC
>CALMAD010000127.1 GCA_937859105.1 uncultured Propionibacteriaceae bacterium | reverse complement strand
ACACACCGTGACGACCGTGTGGATCCCGGACGCCCCGCCGACCCTCGGCGGGTTCCTCACCCCGGCCCCGCTTCCGGCTCCGGTGCTACCGCTCCTCGCGGGACTCCTCGCGGTCGCCTACCTGGCCGGTGCGATCCGGATGTGGGTCCGCGGCCGCGGCTGGCCGGTGTGGCGGACGGTCAGCTTCCTGCTCGGCTGCGTCGCCCTCGCCGCGGTCACCGGCCTGGCGGTGGAGAACTTCGGGTACGCCCTGTTCTCGGTGTTCATGTTCCAGCAGCTCACCCTGATGATGGCGATCCCGCCGCTGCTGGTCCTCGGCTCTCCCGGCACCCTGCTGCTGCGCGCCACCCCGCACCACGGCCCAGGTCTCCTGGTGCTCCGCGCCGCGCACGCCGGGCTACGCAGTCGCACCGCACGGTGGCTGCTCAGCCCGTGGCTGGCGGTGCCGCTATACCTGGCCGCGTTTTACGGTCTGTACCTGGCGAACTTCGCCGATCCGATCCTGTCCACCGTCACCGGCCATACCCTCCTCGAGGTCGGGTTCCTGGTCGCCGGGATGCTGTTCACCATCCCGATCCTGTCGTCGGACCCGCTGCCGGTGCGGATGAGCCACGGCGGCCGCGCCCTGGACGTGTTCGCCGAGGCCGCCCTGCACGCCTTCTTCGGCGTCTTCCTGATGATGGCCACCACTACCCTCATCGACGGGTTCGCCGGCCCGACGAGCGCGCTGGGCATCGACCCGATCGAAGACCAGCGCCTCGCCGGCGGGCTGGCCTGGTCCTACGGCGAGGCCCCCACCTTGCTGATGCTCATCTACGTCATGCACCGCTGGTTCCGCGACGACACCGCCCAAGCGGTCGCCGCCGACCGTCGCGCCGACGCACACGGCGACCCTGAGCTCGACGCGTACAACGACTACCTCACCCGACTCCACCAGAAAGACACCTGACCGATGCGCACGCCTTTGCCGACACCCGCCCCGGCCGCCGCGCCGGAGCAGGAGACGCCGCGCCGCACCGTGGCGGCATGGTCGCTGCCGGTGTGGGCGGCGGTGCTGGCATCCGCGGCCGCCGGCCTGCTGCTGGATCTCGCCTCCGCACCGGTGGGGTGGTGGCCGTTGACGTTCGTGAGTGTCACGGTCGCCCTGGTGGCCCTGATCGGCCGCAGCATCGGCGGGGCGCTGCTGGTCGGCACTGTGTTCGGCGCCGTGTTCTACACGACCCATCTGGTGTGGGTGGGGGAGTTCCTCGGCCCGGTGCCGTGGCTTGCCCTCGCCGGGCTGGAAGCGGTCCTGTTCGGCGCGGGCGCGGTGCCGATCGCGCTCGCCTACCGGTGGACCGCCCGCTATCCGGCCCGCGGCCTCGTGCAGCTGCTCGCGGTACCGCCGCTGATCGGGGTTCTGTGGACGGCCCGTGAGGTGGTGATGGGTGCGTGGCCGTACTCCGGGTTCCCGTGGGCGCGCCTCGGGATGACCCAGGTGGGCGGCCCGCTCGCGGAGGCCGTGTCGTGGACGAGCGTGACCGGCCTGTCCCTGCTGATCGTCATTCTGTGCGCCTCTGTGGTGCAGTGGATCCGCGCCGGCGGCATCCGCTTCATGCTCGGGTTGCACCCTGCTGTGAGCGTCGCCGCTCTCCTGGTGATAGCGCCGCAGTTCCCCACCGCGCCGGCCGGGGAGTTCCGCGTGGGATGGGTGCAGGGCAACGGCCCCACCGGGTACTTCGACGACAAGGTGCCCGGCGACGTCCTGGCCGCGCAGACCGCCGCCACGGTGCCGCTGTACGGGCAGCCGATGGATCTGCTGGCCTGGCCGGAGGGCGGCGTCGACGCCGACCCGCTCAGTGATCCCGCCGCCGCCGAGGCGTTGGACCGGGTCGTGCGCTCGGCCGGGGCGCCGTTGCTGATGAACGCCGCCACCACCCGCGGCGACGATGTCTTCAACACGTCCCTGCTGTGGACCGCGGATCCCACGGGCCGGCAGTGGCACGACAAGGTCAACCCGGTCCCGTTCGGCGAGTACGTGCCGGACCGGTGGTTCTACGAGCTGATCGTCCCCGACCTGGTGGGCTTGATCCAACGCGAATACACCCCCGGCAGCAACCCGCCGCTCGTGCAGGTCGGCGACGTCGGGGTGGGGTTGGCGATCTGCTTCGACGTGATCTACGACGCCGTGATCTGGGACGGTGCCCGCGCCGGCGCAGAGGTGTTCGTGTTCCAGACCAACAACGCCGACTTCCGCGGCACCGACGAGAACCTGCAGCAGCTCGCGTTCGCCCGGATGCGCGCCATCGAAACCGGCCGCGCGGTCGTCAACGTCTCCACGGTGGGCACCAGCCAGGTCATCACCCCGGACGGCACCACCGTCGACAGCATCGGCGTCGACACCGTTGACGCGTCGATCACCACCGTCCCGCTGCGCACCGGACTCACCCCGGCGGTGATCCTCGGTCCCTGGCTCACCGCTCTCATCGTCCTCGCTGCCGCCGGCGCTCTCACCGCGGCGGGGTTCTCCCACCGTGCCCGCACGCGTGCGGCCGCCGCAGATCGTTCGACTGATCCGGG
>CALMAD010000126.1 GCA_937859105.1 uncultured Propionibacteriaceae bacterium | reverse complement strand
GCGGAGCTTCGGTCAGGGGCGCCGTCACGCGGTGATCGCCGGTGGCCCGCCCCGAGGCGGGGCCACCCCAGGTCAGGCGACCGTCGCCAGGGCGTCCCGGCGCGCAACGCGCCGCTTGACGGTCTGCGCGGTCGTCCAGACCTCTTCGACCGTGAGTTTGAGCGACGACACGCTCTCCGGTTTCGAGGCGACGCCGTTGCGCACCTTGCGCAGATGGCGCTTGACGGTGGACGTCGAACAGCCGAGGCGCATCGCGATCTGCTCGAGCGTCTCGTCGGGGTTGGCGCGGCGCAGCCGGACCACCTCGTCGCGATCGACGGGATGATTCGCCTGCATCGTGCCGGCGACGGTGTCGAGGTTCTCCTGACGCACCCGGACGCCGAGCCGCGCGCGGATCTGCCGCCGCTGCTGGGCCGTCGTGCCGGCGACGAAGCCAGACACGTCGTGGCGGGTGACGGCGTCGAACAGGCACCGTTGGGCCAACGGACAGGTGGCGCAGATCGCGGTGGCCTTCGCGAGCATCTGAGCCTGTGCGGGCCCCGCCGGAGCAACCCCGTCCTCCACTACGGGGTGCTGAAACAGCGGAGCGTTGGTGACACAGCCAGGCGTCGCCTGGCTGAGGGTGGTGGTCATCGTGGTCCTTCCTTTCGTGCGAGCCTCACCGTTCGACCCACTACCCCCGGTCGGCGGGCGCGATGCCACGGGCTGGCGGAACCCTGGCGCGCTAGCCTGAGGTAGGCCTTCCACCAGGAGCTTCGATGTTGCAGCCTTACGACCACACCCCCGAGTACATCTCCACCCTTGCCGACGGAACGGTGAAGCAACTTAACCCTTTCAGTGCGACGGAGGTATGGACAGTCCCCGGGCGGGGGAATCGGCCGCTGGGAATTCCGCGTGGTGAGACTCGTGCTCTGGAACCTGCGAAGGTGGGTGCCTACTGCTCGTTCTGCGAGCGGCGCTATCTCGAAACTCCCCCCGAGAAGTCGCGGATCATCCGCAACGACGACGGCGGCTGGGAAACGCTGTATCGCCTGCCGGCGGAGCGGCTCTTCGACACCGTGGCGCAGTTCCGGCGCATCCCGAATCTGTTCGAGATCCTCTCCTACGACTACTGGCACCTGAATTACGGCTACACCCTGCCGGGGCGGGTGGCCTCCCGGCGTGCGGCCTACCTCGACAGCGTCGCCGGACGCGCGCACGTGCTGTCGGTCGTGGAGTACAAGCTGCGGGCGTCCGGCCGGTCGGACGCCGAGGTGGCGGCCATGAGCGACGACGAAAAGATAGCGACAGCCTCGGCGTTCTTCGGCGGTGGGCACGACCTGGTCGTCGCCCGGCGGCACTACGTCGACGGGGCGTCGGACGACGGGCAGCTCGCCTCCTCGGGCACCCTGACGCCTGAGGAGCACGAGCAGTTCGTCGCGCTGACGATCGCCTCGACGCGGTCGCTGTACGAACTGAATCGCTACGCGCGCTACGTCACGGTGTTCCAGAACTGGCTGAAGCCGGCCGGGGCGTCCTTCGATCACCTGCACAAGCAGCTCGTGGCGATCGACGAGCGCGGCGTCCGGCACGAGGAGACGTTGCAGCGCCTGCGCCGCAACGCGAACATCTTCAACGAACGGGCCGCCAACTACGCCTCTTACAAGAACTTGGTGATCGCGGAGAACGACCACGCACTCATGTTCGCGGGCTTCGGGCACCGGTACCCGACGATCGAGATCTACTCCAAGAGCGAGCACTCCGACCCCTGGGAGCAGTCGCCGGAGGAGGTGCGCGCCATGTCGGATCTCATCCACGCCGCGCACGCCGCGACCGGAGCGGACGTCGCCTGTAACGAGGAGTGGCACTCCCGCCCGATCGACGTCGACCTGTCGATGCCGTGGCGCGTCATGCTGAAGTGGCGGGTGTCGACGCTGGCGGGTTTCGAGGGCGCCACGCGCATCTACGTGAACACCATCAGCCCCCTCGATCTTCGCGACAGGGTGGTCGACCGACTGTTCCGGCTGCGGTCGGAGGGGCGCGTCGCCGGCAGCATCCGGATCGCCTTCGAGGCCGAGTGCCGCCCCAACTCGCTGCGTTACAACCGGGTCGGCCGCTGACGCAGGGCGCGTCGTCGCGGCGGCTCTGGCGGCCCTATTGATCCGGTTTTGTTTGTCCCTGTTAATGGGGACGATGTGAACGCGTCCCACTTAATGGGGACATTTTCTTCCCGCATTCTTCTGCGAGAGAACTATTCCGGTCCGGGACGCCGAAGCGGCGGCCCCTCCGGGTTCCCCCGCCCAAGAGAGGCCGCCGCTGTGGCGTCGGAGACGATTGGTCCAGGCGTCCCCATTCGGCATTTCGCGAGCGGTCAGGTCGCGAGCCCACCGGGAGGCACCCCCAGTGCCTCAGCCGTCCGATGGCTTCGGGATTCACGAAGCATTTCCCCCCGCTCCGTTCGTCCCGCTTTCAAGTATGCATTCATAAAGACGTTCTCATGACCATTCTCTACACGTCTGGACGGCTTTCGTGAAGGGGGGACATGCCCGGGGACGCCGCCCCCGCGTGTGCTCACCGGAGGCGTCGTCCGGGCGGACGCCCGTGGCCAGCGGTCGCGCTAACGCTCGCCCCACGCCGCCGCGGTCGTCCACGGGCGCCGGGGAGTGTCCCGGGCACGCATTGCTCTTCCGACGAAGCTGTGTTGACGCGGCCGGCGTCCGGGTGCTGCTTTTTTCTTGTCGGACGCGGCGGCTAGAGTCCGGCAGGTGCCAGTGATCGAAGCCCACGACCTGACGAAGACCTACGGCGACTTCGTTGCGGTCGACCATGTCGGATTCTCGGTGGAGGCGGGGGAGTCGTTCGGGCTGCTCGGGCCCAACGGGGCCGGCAAGTCGACCACGATGCGCATGATCGGCGGCAACTCCCTGCGCACGTCGGGGTCGCTGACGGTGCTGGGGATGGATCCGGAGGAGCAGGGCCCCGAGGTGCGGGCGCACCTCGGGGTCGTCCCGCAGGAGGATTCGTTGGACGAGGAGTTGCGGGCCCGCGACAACCTCATCGTGTACGGGCGGTACTTCGGGTTGCCGCTGTCGTTCCTGCGGCCCAAGGCGGCCGAGCTGCTGGAGTTCGCGCAACTGTCGGAGAAGGCGTCCGAGCAGGTGCAGGCGCTCTCCGGCGGCATGAAGCGGCGGCTCACCATCGCACGGGGGCTCATCAACGAGCCGCGCATCCTGCTGCTCGACGAGCCGACCACCGGCCTCGACCCGCAGGCCCGCCACATTCTGTGGGATCGGCTGTTCCGGCTCAAAGAGCAGGGGGTCACCCTCGTGCTCACCACCCACTTCATGGACGAGGCGGAGCAACTCTGCGACCGCCTGATCGTGATGGATCACGGGCAGATCGTCGCCGAGGGGTCTCCGAAGGAGCTGATCCGGCGGTTCTCGTCGCGCGAGGTGGCCGAGGTACGGTTCGGGTCCGAGCGCAACGCCGAGGTCGAGCCCCACCTCCGCGCGTTGGCCGAGCGGGTGGAGGTGCTTCCCGACCGCGTCCTGCTGTACGCCGACGACGGCGAGGCGATCCTGGACGAGATCGGACGCCGCGGGCTCACCCCGCTGACGTCGCTCGTGCGGCGGTCGTCGCTGGAGGACGTGTTCCTGCGCCTGACGGGGAGGTCCCTCGTTGACTAGCCCGATCGTCTCCGACCACGGCCTCGACCACCGCGCGCTCGCGGGCGGCGTCCGGCGGCACGGGTGGGTCTACTTCCTCGACTTCCGGCTGCGCGCCGAGCGCCCGTTCTTCTGGACGTTCCTGCTCACCGCCCTCGGCAACCCGCTGCTCTACCTCGCCGCGATGGGGCTCGGCCTGGGCGCGCTCGTGCAGCGTCCGGTCGACGGGGTGAGCTACCTGCACTTCGTCGCGCCCGGCCTCCTCATCGCCACGCTCGTCATGACGGCGGCCGGCTGGGGCACCTGGCCGATCTTCAGCGGGTTCAAGTGGCAGAAGCACTACCTGGCGGCGTCTGCCACGCCGATGCGTCCGGCGAACATGGCCGACGGGGAGACGGCCGGCATGGTCGTCCGGCTGGGCCTGCAGGGGGCGATCTTCTGGCTGATCGGGCTGCCGTTCGGCGCGTGGCCGACGGCGGCGTCCCTGCTGGGCGTCGCGATCGGGGTGCTCGCGGGGCTGGCGATGTTCACGCCGCTGATGGCGTACTCGGCGACGCTGCAGGAGGAGGGCTTGCAGTTCAACTTCGTGAACCGCCTGATCGTCATGCCGATGTTCCTGTTCGCGGGCACGTTCTTCCCGCTGGAGTCGATGCCGGTGTTCCTGCGCTGGATCGGCTGGCTGTCGCCGATGTGGCACGGCACGCAGTTGGCCCGCGTGGCGAGTTTCGGCCTCCCGGTGCCCGGGTGGCTCGTCGCGGTGCACCTGGTGGTGCTGGTCGGGCTCACCGTCGGCGGGCTCGCCGTCGCGCACCGCACCTTCGCGAGGAGGCTGGTCCGGTGAGCGCCCGCTCGGCGGCGTCCCCCGCCCGCTCGGCGGCGGTCGAGCAGGCCCTCGGCCGGCTGCACCGGCGCGGCACGAGCCTGGGCGGGCTCTACGCCGGCAACGCCCGCGCGGTCGTCGCGCGGGGGTTCGCGGTGATCCGCAACCAGAACTGGGGGGTCATCGCCACCGGCTTCTTCGAGCCCGTGTTCTACCTGCTCGCGATGGGCGTGGGCATGGGGCAGCTCGTGGGCGAGGTGCCGGGGCCCGACGGGCGTCCGATCACGTACGCGGCTTACATCGCGCCGGCCCTGCTCGCCACGTCGGCGATGAACGGCGCGATCTACGACTCGGTGAACAACGTCTTCTTCAAGCTGCGGTACTCGAAGGTGTACCAGTCGATGCTCGCGACCTCGCTCGGGCCGATGGATGTGGCGCTCGGCGAGATCTTCATGGCCCTGTTCCGGGGCCTGCTGTACTCGCTGGGCTTCCTGGTCGTGATCGCCGCGATGGGGCTCGTGACGTCGTGGTGGGCGCTCGCGATGCTGCCGGTGTCGCTGCTGATCGCGCTGGGCTTCGCGGCGATCGGCATGGCGGTCACCAGCTTCATGACGAGCTTCCAGCAGGTCGAGCTCGTGCCGCTGGTGATGCTGCCGATGTTCCTGTTCTCGGCGACGCTGTACCCGATCACCGTCTACCCCGAGGCCATCCAGACCGTCATCCGGGCGCTGCCGCTGTGGCACGGCGTCGAGCTGATGCGACAGCTCTCGGTCGGCGTCTTCACGTCGGCGACGGTGGGGCATGTCGCGTACTTCGGCGTCATGACGGTGGTCGGCGTCCTCGCGGCGGCGCTGCGACTGCGCCGGCTGTTTCTGCGCTGAGTAGGGCGGGCGCTCCCGGGCAGTGCCCCCCACGCACGGACGCCGCCGGCCTG
>CALMAD010000125.1 GCA_937859105.1 uncultured Propionibacteriaceae bacterium | reverse complement strand
CCGCTTCCGGGTGGTCGCGCTGTCGGCGGGCGGTTCCCAGCTCGACCTGCTCGCCGCCCAGGTCGCCGAGTTCGCCCCCGAGGCGGTGGCCGTCGGCACCGACGAGGCGGCCGCGCGGCTGCGTCCGCAGGTCGCGGGCGTCGAGGTGCTGGGGGCCGGCGGCAACGAGCAGCTGGCCGCCCGGCCCGCCGACACGGTGCTCAACGGCATCACGGGCGCCGCCGGGCTGCGGCCCACGCTCGCGGCGCTGGCCGCGGGCACGTCGCTCGCGCTGGCCAACAAGGAGTCGCTGGTCATCGGCGGACGCCTCGTCATGGACGCCGCCGCCCCCGGCCAGCTCGTGGCCGTCGACTCGGAGCACTCCGCGTTCGCCCAGGCTCTGCGCGCCGGCGCGAAGGGGGAGGTGCGGCGGCTGATTCTGACGGCGTCCGGGGGGCCGTTCCGCGGCCGCAGCCGGGCCGAGTTGGCCGACGTGACCCCCGAGCAGGCGATGGCCCACCCGACCTGGAACATGGGCCGCGTGATCACCATCAACTCCGCGACGCTGGTCAACAAGGGCCTCGAGTTGCTGGAGGCCGGGCTGCTCTACGACGTCGATCTCGACGCGATCACGGTCGTCGTCCACCCGACGTCCGACGTGCACTCGATGGTCGAGTTCTGCGACGGCGCGACGATCGCGCAGTGCAGCCCGCCCGACATGCGCCTGCCCATCGCGCTCGGCCTCACCTGGCCCGACCGCCTGCCGGACGCGGCCCCCGCCTACGACTGGTCGCGGCCCCGCGACTGGCACTTCGAGCCCCTCGATGCGGACGCCTTCGGTGCGGTCGAGCTCGCCCGGCGCTGCGGCAAGGCCGGCGGCTCCGCGCCGGCCGTCTTCAACGCGGCCAACGAGGTCTGCGTGGACGCCTTCTGCGCCGGCCGTCTGTCGTTCCTTGGCATCGTGGATACCGTGGACGCCGTGGTAGAGCAACATCTCGCCGACGGGCACGTCCCCACGGACGCCTTGAGCGTGGACGCCGTGCTCGGCGCCGACGCGTGGGCGCGCGTCCGGGCGGCCGAGCTGACGGGGGCCGCGTGACCGGCGTCGTCACGGTCGTCTTCGCGCTGATCTTCTTCGCGCTGCTGATGGCCTCGGTGGCCCTGCACGAGATCGGCCACATGCTGCCCGCGAAGCTCTTCGGCATCGCCGTCCCCAAGTATTTCGTCGGCTTCGGCAAGACCCTGTGGTCGACGAAGCGCGGCGAGACCGAGTACGGCGTAAAGCTGTTCCCGCTGGGCGGGTTCGTCCAGCTGCTCGGCATGTACCCGCCGCACCGCGAGGGCGCGAAGGACACGTGGCTGCAGCGGGTCGCCGACGGGGCGCGCGAGGTCGAACGCGACGACATCAGCCCCGAGCACGAGGGGCGCCTCTTCTACGAGAAGCCCCTGTGGCAGAAGCTCATCGTGATGGCGGGCGGCATCACGATGAACCTGCTCATCGCGTTCTTCCTGCTGTGGGCCGTCGCCGGCATCCACGGCAACTACCGCCAGCAGCTCACGGTCGCCGGCGTCCAGCAGTGCGTGATCACCACCGCACGGCAGGACACGACGTGCCGGCCCACCGACCCGCCGTCCCCGGCCGCGCAGGCCGGCCTGCGCGCCGGCGACCGCATCGTCGGCTTCAACGGGACGCCGATCGCCGACTACGACCAGCTCTCGGGCCTCATCCGGGCCAACCTCGACCGCACGGCGACGCTGACGGTGGAGCGGGGCGGTGTCCGGCAGCAGTTGCCGACCGTGCACACGATCATCACCGGGTTGCCCGATTCGCTCGACCCCAGCCGCCGCGTGCCGGCCGGCTGGCTCGGCGTACGGCCCGAGGTGGTGCGCGTGCACGAGGGCCCGGTCGCCGTGGCGAAAGACATGGGGCGGGCGTCCGCGATGTCGGTGGTCGCGCTGGCCCAGTTCCCGGTGAAGGTCTACAACGTCGTGGCCGACATGGCGACGGGGCGTCCGCGCGACATCTATGGGCCGATGAGCATCGTCGGCGCGAGCGCGGTGGCCGGCGAGGCGATCGGGCTGGAGGGGGCGTCCCTCGGCGACCGGGTCGCGATGTTCGCGAGCCTGCTCGCCTCGGTGAACCTGTTCCTGGCCCTGTTCAATCTGGTCCCCCTGCCCCCGCTCGACGGGGGCCACGTCGCCGGGGCGTTGTACGATTCGGTCCGGCGATGGCTCGCGAGGCTACGCGGGAAACCCGATCCCGGCCCGGCCGACACTGCCAAGATGGTGCCCGTCGCCTACGTCGTGGCCGGCTTCCTGCTGGTGTGCGGCGTGGCGCTGATCGTGGCCGACATCTTCTCGCCCATGAAACTGTTCTGATAGGAGCACGATGACCGTCAATCTCGGAATGCCGGCCGCACCGGTGCCGGTGCTCGCGCCGCGCAGGCCGACCCGCCAGATCAGCGTCGGCAAGGTGAAGGTCGGTGGCGACGCCCCGATCTCGGTGCAGTCGATGACCACCACGAAGACCACCGACATCAACGCGACGCTGCAGCAGATCGCCGAACTGACGGCGACGGGCTGCGACATCGTCCGGGTGGCGGTGCCGAGCCAGGATGACGCGGACGTCCTGCACATCATCGCGAAGAAGTCCGCGATCCCGGTGATCGCCGACATCCACTTCCAGCCGAAGTACGTCTTCGCGGCCATCGACGCCGGCTGCGCGGCCGTCCGGGTGAACCCCGGCAACATCCGGGCCTTCGACGACCAGGTGGCCCAGATCGCGAAGGCGGCGACGGACGCGGGCGTCTCGATCCGCATCGGCGTGAACGCCGGCTCGCTCGACAAGCGGCTGCTCGCCAAGCACGGCGGCCCGACCGCCGAGGCGATGGTCGAGTCGGCGCTGTGGGAGGCGTCCCTGTTCGAGGAGGTCGGCTTCCGCGATTTCAAGATCTCGGTGAAGCACCACGACCCGGTCGTGATGGTGAACGCCTACCGGCAGCTGAGCGCCGCGTGCGACTACCCGCTGCACCTCGGCGTCACCGAGGCCGGGCCGGCGTTCCAGGGCACGATCAAAAGCTCGGCCGCGTTCGGCATCCTGCTCGCCGAGGGCATCGGCGACACGATCCGCGTGTCGCTGTCGGCCCCGCCGGTGGAGGAGGTGAAGGTCGGCCAGAAGATCCTGGAGGCGCTGAACCTGCGGCAGCGGCAGATGGAGATCGTCTCCTGCCCGGGCTGCGGGCGCGCGCAGGTGGATATCTGGGGCCTGGCGAACGAGGTCACCGACGGGCTCGAGGGGCTGACAGCCCCGCTGCGCATCGCCGTCATGGGGTGCGTGGTGAACGGCCCGGGCGAGGCCCGCGAGGCCGACCTCGGCGTGGCCGCCGGCAACGGCAAGGGCCAGATCTTCATCAAGGGGGAGGTCATCAAGACGGTCCCCGAGAGCGAGATCGTCCAGACCCTCATCGAGGAGGCCAATCGCCTCGCGGCCGACACCGACGAGGTCGGCTCGCCCCAGGTCGTCACTCCCTGAGGTGGACGCCCGGGTTCTCGGCGACAGCGACGTCGGGAGGGTCCGTGAGCTGCTCGCCAGCGATCCGGTCCGCAACGTGTTCGTGGCGTCCCGCGTGGACGCCGGCCTGCTGAGCGGCATCGCCGGCGGGGAGCTGTGGGGGTACCCCGGGCACGACGTCCGGGCGTTGCTGCACGTCGGCGCGAACCTCGTGCCGGTCGGCACCGACGACGAGGCGCGCGCGGCATTCGTCCGGTCGATGGGGGCGCACCGCAGCTTCAGCGCGATCGTGGGCCGCAGCGACGAGGTGACGCCGCTGTGGAAGGCGTTGTGTTTGCGGTGGGGCCCCGCCTACGCGCGCGCCCGGGTCGTGCGGCAGCGGCAGCCGGTGATGGCGACCGAGCGGCGCGCGCCGGTGGACGCCGACCCGCGCGTACGCCGGATCGGCCTGGCCGACTTCGACGGGTACTTCGCGGCGGCCGTCCACATGTACACCGACGAACTGCAGGAGGACCCGCTCGTCACCAACCCCGTCGGCTACCGCCGCTACGTGCAGCGGCTGATCGCCGACGGGCGCGCGTTCGGCATCGTCGAGAACGGGCGGGTGCTCTTCAAGGCCGACCTGGGTGCCGTCGGCGGGGGAGTCGCGCAGGTGCAGGGGGTGTGGGTGAATCCCGAGAACCGCGGCCAGGGCCTCGCCGTCCCCGCGATGGCGTCGGTGACGAACGCGATCGTGGACGCCGGCCGCACGGCCTCGCTCTACGTGAACGACTTCAACGCCCCCGCGATCGCGACGTATCGCCGGTGCGGGTACACCGAGCGGGGCACGTTCACCACGATCCTGTACTGACTCGCCCGACCGCCGGGCGGGAGACCCGTCGCCGTGGTCCGGCGGGGCGAGCGATCCCGGCCGGCGCCACGGCGTCCGGACGCCGACGAGGGAAGCCGCCGCGCCCACTAGGCTTGGGGACCGTGTTGACCCGCATGTCGAAACTGTTCGTTCGTACCCTGCGCGATGATCCGGCGGACGCCGAGGTGCCGAGCCACCGGTGGCTCGTGCGCGCCGGCTACATCCGTCGCGTCGCGCCCGGCATGTACACCTGGCTGCCGCTCGGCCTGCGGGTGCTGCAGAAGGTCGAGCAGATCGTGCGGGAGGAGATGGACGCGATCGGCGCCCAGGAGATGCGCTTCCCGGCGCTGCTGCCGCGCGAGCCCTACGAGGCGACGAATCGCTGGACCGAGTACGGCCCCAACCTCTTCCGGCTGAAAGACCGCAAGGGCGCCGACCTGCTGCTGGGGCCGACGCACGAGGAGATGTTCACCCTCGCCGTCAAAGACATGTACTCCAGCTACAAGGATCTGCCGCTCGCGCTGTACCAGATCCAGACCAAGTACCGCGACGAGGCGCGTCCCCGCGCCGGCCTGCTGCGCGGGCGCGAGTTCATCATGAAGGACTCCTACAGCTTCGACGTCGACGACGCCGGGCTGCAGGCGTCCTACGACGCCCACCGCGGGGCCTACATCAAGATCTTCGACCGGCTCGGGCTCGACTACGTGATCGTGAAGGCGACGTCCGGGGCGATGGGCGGGTCGGCGTCCGAGGAGTTCCTCGCGGTCGCCGACTCCGGCGAAGACACGTTCGTGATGAGCCCGGGTGGGTACGCGGCGAACGTCGAGGCGGTCGTCCGGCCGCCCGCGACCGAGCAGGACGCCTCGGACGTCCCCGCCGCGCACGTGGAGGACACGCCGGACTCGCCCACGATCGAGTCGCTCGTCGACCTCGCGAACGCGCGGTTCCCGCGCGACGACCGCCCCTGGGCGGCGGCCGACACGCTGAAGAACGTGATCTTCCGGCTGACCTACCCCGACGGGACGCGGCGTCCGCTCGCCGTCGGCCTGCCGGGCGACCGGGAGGTCGACCTCAAGCGCCTCGAGGCGGCCGTCTCGCCCGCCGAGGTGGAGCCGTTCACCGACGAGGACTTCGCGGTGAACCCCACCCTCGTCAAGGGCTACATCGGGCCGACCTCGCTCGGGCTCGGCGGCCGCGAGGACGCCCCCGGTCGCGTCCGGTACCTCGTCGATCCGGCCGTCGTGCCGGGATCGCGCTGGGTGACCGGCGCGAACGAGCCGGGACGCCACGTGTTCGACCTGGTCTGCGGCCGCGACTTCACGCCCGACGGCTTCCTCGACGTCGCCGAGATCCGCGCGGGCGACCCCGCCCCCGACGGCTCGGGCCCCCTGACGCTGGCCCGCGGCATCGAGATGGGCCACATCTTCCAGCTCGGCCGCAAGTACGCCGAAGCGCTGGGCCTGAAGGTGCTCAACGCCAACGGCAAGCTGGTGACCGTCGCGATGGGTTCCTACGGCATCGGGGTGTCCCGTGCGGTGGCGGCCGTCGCCGAGTCGCACTGCGACGAGCGCGGCCTGGCCTGGCCCCGCACGCTGGC
>CALMAD010000124.1 GCA_937859105.1 uncultured Propionibacteriaceae bacterium | reverse complement strand
CCACCGCCGCTTACTTGTTCGTCGCCTTGTCAGGCGGTGGTCACCCGGTTTTCATCCACCGGGTCGAAGCTGTGCGCAGCATCCGCTCACACAACCCCCGCTCACCGCACAGGAGCCCCTCATGCGCCTTCGTCACCTCGCCGCGGCCACCCTCACGGCCGTGTCCCTTTCCGCCGCTTCCGTCTGCGCGCCGGCGACCGCCCAGGCCGCGCCGGCCGCGTCCGATCATCACCGCGACAAGCCCGGACACTACAGCTTCGCCGTCATCGGCGACGCGCCCTACGGTGACCAGCAGATCGCGGCGTTCCCGCGCTGGATCGACCAGATCAACGCCTCGGACGTCCAGCTCACCTTCCACGTCGGCGACATCAAGAACGGCTCGACGCGCTGCGACGACTCGTACTTCGCGATGATCAAGGGACAGCTCGATCGCGTCCGGACGCCGCTGATCTACACGCCCGGCGACAACGAGTGGACCGATTGCCACCGGACCAACAACGGCTCGTATGAGCCGCTGGAACGACTGGACGCCATCCGCTCGACGTTCTTCGCGCGCCCCGGGACGACGCTCGGGCAGCACCCGACGCGCGTGCGCTCGCAGGCCTACCGCGGCGTCCCCGAGAACGTGGAGCTGCGACGGCAGCGGGTCACGTTCGCGACGATCCATGTCGTCGGGAGCAACGACGACCTCAAGCCGTGGACCGGCATCGGCAAGACCGAGCCCACCCAGGAGCAGTTCGCCGACCAGGCGCGGCGCATGGGCGCCGCGATCGCCCAGGTCAAGCGCGCCTACGCGGACGCCGCCCGCCGGCACGACCGGGCGGTGGTGATCCTGCTTCAGGCGGACATGTTCGACCCCACCTGGAACCCGACGTGGAACGACATGTCCGCGTTCAGGCCGCTGGTGCAGACGCTGATCGACGAGTCGAATCGCTTCCGCGGGGAGTCGTACCTCTTCGACGGCGACAGCCACGTGTTCAACGTCGATCACCCGCTCGCGGAGGGGTCGGCGTGGCTCGGGTTCTACGGCGTCCGGGGGGCGAGCAGCCTGACGCGCATCACGGTGGACGGCGACAACAGAACACCGACTGGCTGAAAGTGACCGTGAACCGGCCCGGCGCGGGAGGCGTCCTGTCGTGGGAGAGGATTCCGTACACCCAGTAGCCCCTCCTCCGGTGGCGCCACGGGCATAGCCAGGAACCGCGATCGCACCCCGGGGTGTGTGACGTTCTCCACCCCAGAGGGTGGAGAACGTCAGGTAGAAACCTACGGGTGCATCGTCGGCGGGACGACCTTCTCGAGGAGCCAGAGGGCCTGGTAAGGCTGGACGGTGAGGGTCCAGGGGCTGAGGTCGTAGTCGTAGCCCGAGATCAGCTCCTTGGCCTCGCTGCCGAGCGTGAACCTGAGCGCGCTGCAGTCGAGGTTCACGGGGTGCTCGCTGAAGTTGTAGATCTGCATCATCTCGCCCTCGGGGTGCGAGCGGTGCAGCAGCAGCAGGCGCGAGTCGGGGCTCGGCACGACGTGACTCTCGATGGACGCGTGCAGGTGCGGCGTGTGCTTGCGGACCTCGATGAGGTGCCGCAGCCGCGCCGAGATCCGTCCGGCGGGGCTCGACGGGTCGTCGGCGGCCTGCTGGACGAGATCCCAATCCATCTTCGGCCGGTGCGCCCACCGGTTGTCGGACGCGTGGTCGGGGTCGTCGGCGTAGCCGTAGTCGTTCAGCATGCCCAGCTCGTCGCCCATGTACAGCAGCGGGACGCCGCCGAACCCGAACATGACCGCGTGCAGCAGCAGGATGCGGTCGATGGCGTCGTCGACCCGGTTGCCGTCCCCAAGTTCGAGCGCCTGCTCGAGCCCGGTGAGGGACGCGAACGTGCCGCTGATCCGGCGGTCGTTCGTCACGGGGTTGAACTGGAACACGAGCCCCTTCGCGAACGAGCCGGGGTACTCGCCGGAGTAGAAGTCCGACAGGAACACGCGGTGGGAGTAGCCGTCGAGTTGCGCGTCGGCGGCGTCCTCATCGCTGATGGCCCAACCGATGTCGTCGTGGCAGCGCGCGTACGTGCCCCACGTCGTCGACGTGGGCTTCGCGCGGAAGGCCGACAGGGCGACCTCGGTGAGCCGGGTGTCCCGGGACGCCAGCGCGCTCCACAACTGGACCATCAGCCCGTTGTGGTAGGCCATGTCGGAGACCTTGCCGTAGTGGGAGCCGACGCCCAGGTAGTAGATGAGGTCGCTCGGCCCGACGATCGCCTCGGCCTTGAACGCGACGGCCGGCGCGACGATGCGCAGGGCGCCGCGCAGCGCCTCGGTGAGGTGGTGCACCTCGGGCTGGTTCTGCGACGAGGTGCCCATGCGCTTCCAGATGAACGCGATGGCGTCCAGCCGGATGACCTCGACGCCCTGGTTCGCGAGGAAGCAGATGATGTCGAGGTACTCGAGGAAGACGTCGGGGTTCGTCCAGTTGACGTCCCACTGGTAGGAGTTGAAGGTCGTCCACACCCAGCCGTTGATGTCGTCGTCCCAGGTGAAGTTGCCGGGCGCGAAGTCGGGGAAGACCTCGGGCAGCGCCTCCTCGTACTGGTCGGGGATCGTCCGGTCGGGGTAGATGTAGAAGTAGTCGCGGTACTTCCGCTCGCCGGCGCGGGCCCTCTCGGCCCACTCGTGCTCCTGCGCGACGTGGTTGAGCACGAGGTCCATCACCAGGGAGATGCCCCGCTCGCGCAGGCTCCCGGTGAGGCGGGCGAGGTCGTCCATCGTGCCGAGGTCGGGGCGGATCTCGCGGTAGTTCTGCACGGCGTAGCCGCCGTCGCTCTCCCCCTCGCGCGGCTTCAGCGCCGGCATGAGGTGCAGGTACTTCACCCCGAGGCCCGACAGGTAGTCGAGCTTCTCGCCCAGGCCGTTGAGCGTGCCGTTGAACCGGTCGGCGTACGTGACGTAGCCGATCATGTCGGGGGTCTGCAGCCAGTCGGGCGCGAGGAGGCGGGCCTCGTCGAGGCGCTTCAGCAGCGGGCCTCGGTTCGCGAACGCCTCCGCGAGGTGCGACTTCATGCGCTCGAACAGGTCGGGAGCACGGTCGCCGTAGACGGCCGTCAGGCTCTTGAGGATGTCGGCCCCGTAGCGGTCGAGGCGCAGATCGAAAGTGGCGGACTCCCGCGGATCGGTGATGATCGGGGAGGTGACGTCGGCCGTCATGACGTGAGTGTTCCTTTCTGAGAACGGGGGACACCCCCGGGGAGCTTACGCTCCCCGGGGGTGCATCGAAGGTGATCGGTCAGTGGCTTCCGCCGACGACGGCCGGGTCTCCGACCTCGTCGACGTCGCGCACCGTCGGGGGCTCCTTGATCCACAGCATGACAAGGCCGGCGATCGCCAGGAAGGCCCCGGCGAACCACATGGCGTTGTTCGGGTTGTCACCCAGCAGGTTCTTGTACACGCTGCCGAAGGTCAGCGTCTGGATGAGCTGCGGGATGACGATCATCATGTTGACGATGCCCATGTAGACGCCGTAGCGGGTGGAGGGCACCATGCGCACGATCATGATGTACGGCACGCCCATGATGGACGCCCACGCGATGCCCAGGCCGACGATCGCGAGCCACTTCAGGGGCAACGTCGGAGCGAGCGGCAGGAAGAACAGGCCGACCGTGGCGCACCAGAGGCACAGCGCGTGCACCCACTTGGCGCCCAGCCTGCGGGCCGCCGCGACGAGCGCGAACGCCACGCTGAACGTCACGATGTTGTAGACCGCGTTGATCGTGCCCGTGTTGGCCACCGCTCGTTCGTACGCCTCACCGGTCGTCGAGCCGTACAGAGACTGCGACACCGACAGGGAGACGTACTGCCAGTACACGTTCATCGCGTACCACTGGAAGAAGTACACCAGGGCCAGCTTGCGCATCTGGACCGGCATGTCGATGATCGCGTCCTTGATCTCACCGAAGAACTCGCGCGGGCCGCCCTTCTTGGCGCGCAGCGCGGCGATCTCCTCCTTCGTGGGCTCGAGCTCGGGCGTCGAGATGACAGAGACCAGGATGGTCGCGATCGAGGCGACGGAGCCGACGAAGAACGCGCCGTAGACCCAGTGCGGGAGGCCGACGCCCTCGCCGAGGCCGAAGAGCATCTGGAAGAACGTCAGGGAGAGGTTCGCCAGCGTGATGCCGAGGCCGGTGAAGAACGACTGGGCGAGGAAGCCCTTGCCGAGCTGCGACGGGGGCAGCTTGTCGGCGATGAACGCGCGGTAGGGCTCCATGGCCGTGTTGTTCGAGGCGTCCAGCAGCCACAGCAGCAGGACGGCCATCCACACGGCCCACACGAACGGGAACAGGAACAGGCAGACCGCGCAGCCGAGCGCGCCGACCAGGAAGAACGGACGCCGCCGGCCGCGGAAGAAGCCCTTGTCGACCCACGTGCGGTCGGACATCGCGCCGATCAGCGGCTGGATGAGCAGGCCGGTGATCGGGCCCGCCATGTTCAGCAGGGGCAGCTCGTCGTGCGAGGCGCCGAGCATCGTGTAGATCGGGTTGATCGCCGTCTGCTGCATGCCGAACGAATACTGGATGCCGAAGAAGCCCAGGTTCATCAGGAGAATCTGGGGCATCGTCATCAGCGGCTTGTGCCGGATGCGCGTCGACGACTTGCTGGCCGAGGGCGTGGTTGCCGGATCGCTCATGCCTGGTCCTCCCTGTGGCTCGCCTGGAGGTACGCCTCGAGGTGATCGAGGATGCTCTCCCAACCGTCGCTGTAGTCGAGCGCGGCGTCCTTCGTGTAGGGGCCCTGGATGATGCGCACCAGGGTCAGGTTCTCGTTACGACCGAGCTTGGTGAACTCGACGCGCAACTCGACCGGACGCGAGGCATCGATGCCCTTCACGCCGGTGATGCGCTGCCGCGTGACGAGCACGTCGGGGTAGAAGACCTCGGTGTAGACGCCGTCGACGACCCAGTGGGCGTCGGGGTCGTCGTCACGGACCTTCGTGTGGCGCAGGCGGCCACCGAGCTGCGGGTCGAGTTCCACCGACTCGGGGATGACGTGCCAGCCCGTGGGCGCGAACCACTGCGCCAGGGCCTTCGGCTCGGTGAAGGCCCGGAAGATGACGGGGCGCGGGTACGGGAACTGCCGCTCCACCTCAAGAATGGTATCTGTTTGCATTGAATCCTCTCTTCGTCCGGCCGCTTCGTTGGAGCCGCCGCCGCTACGCCGGGGCCGGTCGCCACAATCTTGAACCCTTCGTTAACCCCGCGCCAGAGCAAACGAGAAATCGTGGCCCGGATCTTGGGTTTTCCTCGACCCGTGCTATAAGGACGGGGTCGAAGATGCCCTGTCAGAGAGTCGAACGCCCATGTCGCTCGCGCGTCCCCGGGTCTCCCCGGTGTTCTTGGTGATCGCCTCGATCACCTCGGTGCAGGCCGGCGCGGCGTTCGCGAAGGACTTGTTCGCGCTGGCGTCCCCGTGGGTCATCTCGTGGCTGCGACTGACCGCGGCCGCGGTCATCCTGACGCTCGTCGCGCCTCCCCGATTGAGGGGACGCCGGGCCGCCGAGTGGCGTCCCGCACTCGCCTACGGGGTCGCGCTCTCGGGGATGAACATCGCGATCTACCTCGCGATGCAACGCATCCCGCTCGGGATGGCCGTCACCATCGAGTTCCTGGGCCCCCTGGGCGTCGCCGTTGCGGGATCGCGCCGGGCGCGCGACCTGATCTGGGTGGGCCTCGCGGGCCTGGGGGTCGCCCTGCTGGGCGCGAGCCCGGGCACCCTCGACTGGGTCGGCGTCGGGTTCGCCCTGCTCGCCGGCTCGCTGTGGGCCTGCTACATCCTGCTGGCCGGCCCGACGGGCCGGCACTGGGAGGGCGTGACGGGCGTCACCCTGGGCTCGTGGGTGGGTGCGATCGGGCTCGCGCCCTTCGTCTGGACGCCGATCGTCGCGTCCGCCGCGCAGGGG
>CALMAD010000123.1 GCA_937859105.1 uncultured Propionibacteriaceae bacterium | reverse complement strand
GGGTGTCCGCTGCAGTGCCTGTACTGCCACAACCCCGACACGCTGCAGATGAAGGACGGGCAGCCCGTGACAAGCGACGAGCTCCTGCGCCGCATCGCGCGGTACACCGGAATCTTCCGCGCCACCGGTGGCGGCATCACACTCTCGGGCGGCGAGGTGCTCATGCAGCCCGCGTTCGCCGCTCGCATTCTGCGCGGAGCGAAGGAACTCGGCATCCACACCGCCCTCGACACGTCGGGCTTCCTCGGCGCCGCGGCGACGGACGACATGCTCGCCGATGTCGACCTCGTCCTTCTGGATGTGAAGAGCGGTGACCCCGACACCTACCGGCGGGTGACGGGGCGCGAGCTCGAACCGACCCTCGACTTCGGGCGGCGCCTCGCGGAGATGCCGCACGGACCCGAGGTCTGGATCCGTTTCGTACTCGTTCCCGGACTTACCGACGACGCCCGGAACGTCGAGCGGGTGGCCGCCTACGCGGCCTCCCTCAACGAGATCATGCCCGGCACCGTTACACGCGTCGAGGTACTGCCCTTCCACCAGATGGGCCGCGACAAGTGGGCTGCACTCGGCCGCGACTACGCCCTCGCCGACACCGAGCCGCCCACGCCCGAGCTCACCGAACGCGTGCGCGCCCAGTTCCGCGCGCACGGCCTCACGACGTACTGAGGCCCTCAGCCGGCGGAGATGAGCCGATCGGCCGCATCGCGCGCCCATACCTCGGCCTCGGCGAGTGAGCCCCGGTCGAGCGTCGCCGGCGCGATGTGCGCGTCGACGACGCGACGAACGGTGTCCAGGATGCCGAGGAACGGCAGCGCACCCTCGTGGAAGGCATCCACCGCCTGCTCGTTCGCCGCATTGAAGACGGCGGGGTACGTACCGCCCGCGCGCCCCACGTGCTTGGCGAGCTCGACCGCGGGGAACGCCTCGGCGTCCAAAGGCTCGAAGGTCCATGTCTGCGCCGTCGTCCAGTCGAGAGGCACGCCGACGCCAGCGACCCGGTGCGGCCAGTCGAGGCCGAGCGAGATCGGCAATCGCATGTCCGGCGGGGATGCCTGGGCGATCGTCGACCCGTCGACGAACTCGACCATCGAGTGGACGATCGACTGCGGGTGCACCGCGACGTCGATGTCGTCGTAATCGACGCCGAACAACAGATGCGCCTCGATGACCTCGAGGCCCTTGTTGACGAGCGTCGCCGAGTTCGTCGTGACGACACGTCCCATGTTCCACGTCGGGTGCGCGAGCGCCTCGGCGGGGGTGACTTCCTGCAGCGACTCCCGCGTGCGCCCACGGAAGGGACCGCCGGATGCCGTCAAAACGAGCCGACGCACCTCGCCCGCCGTGCCACTGCGGAGCGCCTGCGCGATCGCGGAGTGCTCCGAGTCGACGGGCACGATCTGCCCCGGCGCGGCGAGCGCCGTGACGAGATCGCCGCCCACGATGAGCGATTCCTTGTTCGCGAGCGCGAGTGTGCGCCCCGTCTCAAGCGCCGCGAGGGTCGGGCCCAGCCCGACCGAACCCGTGATGCCGTTGAGCACGACGTCGGCCTCGACATCGCGGACGAGCTGCTCGGCGGCATCCGCTCCCAACGCCGTCGCCTCGTGCGCGACCTCGAACTCGACGGCCTGCGCCGCGAGGGACTCCGCGTCGCGCCCCGCGGCGAGACCCACGACCTCGAACTGGTCGCGGCGCTCGCGGATGACGTCGAGGGCCTGCGTCCCGATCGAGCCGGTGGAGCCGAGGATCAGGACGCGCCGCATGCGCTCAGCCTACCGGCGCGCGCCGATCAGCCCTGGGCCTTCTGCGCGCCGATGATGTCGACGACGAAGACGAGCGTCTCGCCCTTCAGATCGTTGGCGTTGATGTCACCCTCGCCGTATCCGTCCTTCGGCGGGATGACGACGAGCACCTGAGACCCGACGGTCTGCCCTTCGAGGGCCTTCTGGAAGCCCGCGACGACGCCGGTTGTGGAGAAGCTGGTCGGCACGCCGCCCTTGTCCCACGTGGAATCGAAGGTCTTGCCGTCCGACCAGCGGACGCCCGTGTACTGCACGAGCACGGTGTCGCCGCTCTGGACGGTGTAGCCGTCGCCCTTCTTGAGCGTTTCGAGCGTCGTCTCGGTAGGCGCATCGCCGTCGGGCAGCGTGATGGTCGGCGCACCGTTGTCAGCGAGCGCGACGGTCGGCAGGCCCTCGGTCGTGGGCTGCGGCTCGCCCCATGCGGCGGTCGGGACGATGGAGAGCAGATCGATGACGTACACCTGACCCGACCCCGACTCCGTCGCGGGGAACGTCGCGACGACCCGCTCACCGGGCGCACCGCAGCCGAAGATCTGGCCGAGCGGGGCGTCCGCGGAAATCTGCTGCGGCATGAGCTCGGCGGGGTTGTACCCGACGTCACCGATCTTCTCCCCGGTCGTGGCGTCGAAGGCGCTCATCGCGTACGTGACGAAATCGCCGGCCTTGAGCGGCGTGCCGGTGCCTTCGGAGATCACCGTCGCCTGCAGCTCGGGGATGTCGAGCGGAGCGGAGAAGGTCGCCGTCGACGCGGTGCCGACATCGCCGGTCACCTGGACGGCGCTGGAGGCATCACCCGAGGCCGCGCGCGCGTCGCACAGGTCGACGGCCGCGCTCGCGCTGGGGGATGCCGAGGGCGCGGGCGCGCCGCCTCCGGCGCACCCGGCCAGCAGGAGCACCGACGCAACGGTGGCGGACAAAGCGGCGATCGGGCGCAGGCGCACGGAGAACCTCACAGAGATGGGATGAAGGGACGCCCCATCATGTCGCACTTTGTTCTGCGCCCGCTGAGAACCGCGGCATGGAACGTGCAGCACGAGGCCATACGCGAAGCGGCATGGAATCGGGAGTACCCTCGACGGGTGGCAGAAGAGCAGGCCGGCGCACCGGACGCGCAACAGCCCCATGCCCCGCAGGCGGACGCCGACGTCGCCCCGGTCGGGTTCACGTACTACGTCGGACGCGGCGTACTCGTCCCCCTCGCACGGCTGCTCTACCGGCCGCGCATCGAAGGGCGCGGCAACATCCCGCGCACCGGCAAGGTGATCTTCGCGAGCAACCACCTGTCGTTCATCGACTCGCTCATCATCCCCATGTTCTCCCCGCGCCCGGTGTATTTTCTCGCGAAGTCGTCGTACTTCGACGGCAAGGGCTTCAAGGGATGGGTGAGCCGTCAATTCTTCACGGCCATCGGTGCCACGCCCGTCCAACGCGGCGCCGGACAGGCGGCGCTCGACGCACTCGATCAGCAGCGGCGCATCCTGCACTCGGGGCGGGCGATCGCGCTCTACCCCGAGGGCACACGCTCGCTCGATGGCCGACTCTACAAGGGACGCACCGGCGTGGCATTCCTCGCGTTGGAAGAGGGTGCGCAAGTCGTGCCCGTCGGACTCATCGGCACGAACGAAGCGATGCCCGTCGGAGCGAAATTCCCCAAGCGGCATCCTCGCGTGACGGTGCGCTACGGCGAGCCGATCGACCTGTCCCATCTCGGGGCGGCCAACAGCGGGCGCGCGCGGCGGCAGGCGACCGACGAGATCATGGCGGCCATTCACGCCCTCTCCGGTCAAGAGCTCGCGGGAACCTATAACGAGG
>CALMAD010000122.1 GCA_937859105.1 uncultured Propionibacteriaceae bacterium | reverse complement strand
GCGTCCGCTGGATACGCCACCCGCCCCGCCCGTCGGGTCGTTGCCCGCCGGCCCGCCGGCGCCCCCGCCGCAGGTGAACCCGCAGTCGTTCCCGCCGGCGCAGCCGCAGGACTGGTCCGCGCCCTACGCGCCGTCTTCCGGAGGGCGCCCGCAGGGGCCGCGCACCGTCACGGTCAAAGAGGTGTGGGAGGCCGCGACGACCGGCGTCATGGTGTGCCTGCTCGTCGGGGGCGTGCTGCAGATCCTCGCCGTCCCGCTGCTGTTCGTAGCGCACGGCCTCGCGAGCCGCATCCGCTACCGCCGCCGCACGGTCGAGAGGCTGTTCAAGGTGACGGAGGCCGCCACCGCACTCGTCGCGCTGGCCGGCGTGTTCCGCGATATCGGCGAGTTCGACCTCCCGCTGTTCTGGGCGTCGTGGCAGGGCTGGTCCCAGTTCGGCTGCTGGGTGCTGGTCGTCGGCGTCCTGATGGCGGTCGGCGCCGGGCTGCGCGCGGGTGAGGAGCCCGAACGGCGGTTCGAGCGGTGAGCGAACCGTTCCGTTCGCGTCGGTTCCGGCCGGTGCCGCCCGCCGAGCGCCCGCGCAAGGAGCGCGCGGCGGCCCGCGTCGTGGTGACCGACGGGGCGTCCGCGCTGTTGTTCCTCGACTCCGACCCCGGCATCCCCGGCTCGCGATGGTTCGTGACGCCCGGCGGGGGCATCGACCCCGGCGAGTCGGAGGAGCAGACCGCCGTCCGGGAGTTGTTCGAGGAGACCGGGTTGCGCGCGGAGGCGTCCGACTTGATCGGGCCGGTGATGCGGCGGGTCGTCGTCCACGGGTACTCCGACCAGATCTGCGCCCAATCCGAGGTGTTCTACGTGCTGCGGACGCCGCGGTTCGAGTTGGACACGTCGCGGCACACCGCCGACGAGCAGCTCACGCTGCAGGGGCACGCGTGGCTGCCGCTGGACGACCTGGCCCCGGCGGGCGTCCCGGTGTGGCCGGTGCGGCTGCCCGAGATCGTCGCTGCGGCGGACGCCCCCGGCACCTGGCCGCTGCAGTGGGGCACGGTCGAGGAGTCGACGCTGCCGGTCGACGCGTCGTAACAGGACGCCGTCTGGGGCGGTCCACGGCTGCAACCGAGTGCGCGGTT
The DNA here is from genome assembly GCA_937859105.1 of uncultured Propionibacteriaceae bacterium. Taxonomy (GTDB): domain Bacteria; phylum Actinomycetota; class Actinomycetes; order Propionibacteriales; family Propionibacteriaceae; genus Propioniciclava. The sequence continues at coordinate 2,446 of CALMAD010000122.1, read as the reverse complement.
TCCACGCGCCCGCAGTACGCTCGGCTGACCCCCCAATTGGAGCAGGAGAAGGAAGAACGATGACCGACGCCACTACGGATGCACCCGTCAGCGCCCGGTTCTTGATGAAGTTCATGTGGCTGTCGGTGTTCACGGCGCTCGCCACGGTCGTCATCAAAGGCGTAGCAGCCGCCATCACCGGATCGGTCGGCCTGTTGTCCGACGCCCTGGAGTCCACGGTCAACCTGGTCGCGGCCGTCGTGGCCCTCTGGGCGCTGCGCCTGTCGGACAAGCCCGCCGACCACAACCACGATTTCGGCCACGGCAAGGCCGAATACATGTCGTCGGCCGTCGAGGGGTCGCTGATCTTCGTCGTCGCGGCGGCCATCATCATCAGCGCGATCCGGCGCATCATCACCCCCGAGCCGGTCGAGCAGCTCGGCCTCGGCCTGCTGCTCGCGGTCGTGGCGTCCGTCTTGAACGGGGTCGTGGGGTTCATCCTGATCCGCAAGGGCAAGCAGTACCGGTCGATCACGCTCGAGGCCGACGGCCGGCACCTCATGACCGACGTGATGACGTCGGTGGGCGTGCTGGTCGGCGTCGGGCTGATCCTGCTCACGGGCTGGCAGGTCCTCGACCCGATCGTCGCGATCGTGGTCGGCATCAACATCCTGTTCACGGGCTACAAGCTGGTGCGGCGCTCCGTCGTCGGCCTGCTGGACGCCGCCCTCCCGCCCGAGGAGGTCGAGACGATCCGCGACACGATCGGCGATGTCACCGGGCGCGAGGTCGAGTTGACCGACCTGCGCACGCGGGAGTCCGGGCGGCAGCGGTTCGCGCAGGTGACGATCACCGTCCCCGGCGGCTGGACCGTGCGCCGCAGCCACGACCTCGCGGACGCCGTCGAGGACGCGGTCGACGAGGCGCTGCCCGGCACGACCACCGTCGTCCACGTGGAGCCGGGACAGCCCGCTGAGCCGACGACCGCGCCCGCCGGCACCGGCGCCACGAGCGCCGAGGCGTCCGATCGGGCGGCCGACAAGCCGGTGGCCGAGGCGTCCGACAACGAGGGCCCCGCGGCGTCCTGACGCCGCCTGCGCGACTATCGGCGCAGGTGGCCCAGCTCGTCGTCGATGAGGCGGCGCCAGCTGTGGACGAGCGACTCGTCGACATACGCGCGCCACGAGCCGCCCGGGCGCACCTGCCCGTCGAGATGGAACTGCCGGACGCCCGCGCGCACCAGCCACGGCACCTGCTCGGCCTGGAGGTCCCCGTCGGCCATGATGAGGGACGCCTGCCGGGAGTCCGCGCGGGCGCGGGCGAGCAGGTCGTCCAGACCGTGCTCGACGTCGCGGGCGGAGCCGGCCGTCCGGACGCAGTCGAGGCGAGGTAGCCCGAGCAGCGCCTTCCACGCCCGGTCGGTGCTGAGCACCGAGTCGACGGCGCGCGTGAACGTCCAGGGGCAGTCGACCTCGTCGAGCAGCGCGCCGAGCACCTCGAGGTCGACGTCGCCCAGGCCGTTGAGGAAGCCGAGCTGCAGGCCGTCGGCGCCGGCGTCCAGGTAGGCGGCGATGAGCCCGTGCAGCCGGACGGCCTCACCGCCGTCCGTGCCGTAGCCCTCCCGCAGCCGGACGACCGGACGCAATTGCAGCGTCGTGCGACGGCGCACCTCGGCGACGACGCGCGGCTCGGGCGAGAGGCCGCCGTGCTCCAGCGACCCGACGATCTCCAGGCGGTCGGCGCCGCCCTGTTCCGCGGGGGCCGCGTCCGCCCCCTGCGTGATGCGCACCTCCAACGTGGTGGTCATGCGCTCATGATGACCGCTGGACGCCGCGGCGGAGCGGATGCGCAGGCCTCACTCGGCGTGTCTCCGCCGTCACCTTGACTTTCTGGTGAAAGCCGACTCATTCTGTGTATTGATCTTGCTGTTTGTGAGATCTCTAAACATTTAGTTGAGTCTCTGCATGACTCGGAACCAGAGAGGGTTCGCATGCCCGACACCAAGGACAAAGACGTCCGCCAGGAGCCGCTCACCCACAGCGGCACCGTCGTCGACCACGGCGATGCCGGCTATACCACCAGGGGCTGACCAGCCGCCAGGTCCAAATGATCGCGATCGGCGGCGCCATCGGCGTCGGCCTCTTCCTCGGGGCGGGCGGACGCCTGCACACCGCGGGGCCGTCGGTCGTGCTCGCCTACGCCTTCTGCGCCCTCATCGCCTTCTTCCTCATGCGGGCCCTCGGCGAGCTCGTCACCCACCGGCCGTCCAGCGGCTCGTTCGTCTCCTACGCCCGCGAGTTCTTCGGGGACCGCTGGGCCTACATCACCGGCTGGATGTACATGCTCAACTGGATGACGACCGGCGTCGCCGAGCTGACGGCCGTCGGTTCGTACTTCCAGTTCTGGTGGCCGGAGCTTCCGCTGTGGATCCCGGCCCTGGTGGCGCTCGTCATCGTGCTAGATCGGA
>CALMAD010000121.1 GCA_937859105.1 uncultured Propionibacteriaceae bacterium | reverse complement strand
CCCCAAACCCGCTTAGCAGGCGGGCGCCATAGACCTGACTAGGCGACACCTCCTCTGCCGAGGGCCCAGCCTACCGGTGCCGCGTACCCTTGGCCAAAACGCCCGCACAACAACGGCGAATACAGTCGTCGCGGCTCATCGGGACGCGTTGTGCCGGACGCTATGCTCGCTGTGGCAGTGGTCTGTCCGCAGCACCTGTCCACCAGGCACCACCCACGGAGGCGAAGGATGAGCCCTGACCAGACGAGCAGCGGTGCACCGCGCCGCGCTCGCGACGACGGCGGCGTCCCCTATCGCTCCGGCGTGACCGCCGGCTCCGCACCCCGCCGCGCCCGTCGCGCACCCAGGCTCGATGACGAGCGGCGCGGCTTCGGGGCGTCCCTGGGCTGCACGCTTCTGGGGGCGATCATTCCCGGGGCCGGCCTGCTGAGGGCGCGGTTCCGGTGGTGGGGGGCGCTGATGATCGCCGGCGCGCTGATTCTGGTCGCGGCGGCCGTGGGCACGTTCCTGTACGCGCGCGACTGGTTGATCTCGCAGGCCGTCACGCCCGCCAGCCTCACCGCGCTGTGGATCGCGCTCATCGTCATCGCCGTCGTGTGGGTGACGAGCCTCGTGGTGACGCACCTGACGCTGCGTCCGCGGGACGCCTCCGCGTGGCAGCGCGTGGTGGGCGCCATCGTCGTGGCCATCCTGTCGTTCGCGGTGACCGCGCCGACCCTGCTCGTCGCCCGGAGGGCGTACGACCAGGCCGACTTCGTCAGCGACGTCTTCTCGACGGGTCCGTCGGCGACGAAGTCCGCGCAGGGGAACCCGTTCGGGGACGCCTGGGCCGGTCAGCCCCGCCTGAACGTGCTCGTGATGGGCGGCGACTCGGGCAAGGGTCGGTCGAGCTACCTCGGCGTCCGGACGGACACGGTCATCCTCGCGTCGATCAACACGCGGACGGGCGACACGGTGCTCTATCAGATCCCGCGGCAGACGGCGCGCATGCCCTTCCCGCCCGGATCGGGGCTGGCGCGGGTGTTCCCGCGCGGGTTCACCGACGGCAACCCGCTGAACTCCGACTACTTCCTGAACTCGATGTACGACAACGCGCCGAAGATCGCCGGGCCGAACATCCTGGGTTATCAGGTGGCCAACGAGAGCGCCGAGATCATGAAGATCTCGGTCGGCGAGGCGCTCGGCCTGCACGTCGATTACTACGCGCTCATCAACATGGACGGGTTCGTCAAACTGATCGACGCCCTCGGCGGGGTGACGGTGAACGTGAACCAGCCCGTCCCGATGGGCGGCCAGAAAGACCCCACGCGCGGCGTCGACATCCCACCCGATCGCTGGCTGCCCGTCGGCCCGAACCAGCACCTGAACGGCATGGACGCCCTCTGGTACGCCCGCGGGCGCTACGGCGTGACCGACTACGAGCGCGGCATCCGGCAGCGGTGCGTCATCAACGCCGTCATCAAGCAGGCCAACCCGGCCACGGTCGTCGCGAACTACGAAGAGGTGACCCAGGCGGGCCGCGAGATCATCCGCACCGACGCCCCGAGCTCGCAGCTTCCGGCCCTGGTGCAACTCGGGCTCAAGGCCCGCGACCAGCGCATCCGGTCGGTCGCCTTCATCAACGGCCAGGAGGGCTTCTCGACCGCCAACCCGGACTGGAATGCCGTGCGCCAGCGCGTCCGCGACACGCTCGACCCGTCGGCGGGGGGCGCTCCGACGACTCCGACGCCGACGGCGCCCGCCTCCCCGACCGCCACCTCGAGCGCGCGTTCGACGGCCAGCGGCGCCCCGACGCCCGCGATGCAGCCGCCCGTCGCCGACGTCGACGACGCCTGCGCCTACCACCCCGAGCAGTAGCCGCCCGCCTCGCAGCGGGACGCCTCGACGCGCGCGG
>CALMAD010000120.1 GCA_937859105.1 uncultured Propionibacteriaceae bacterium | reverse complement strand
AGCCGGCCGAGCCCGAGCGGACGCTGGAGGAGCTGCTCGCCGAGCTGGACGGCCTCGTCGGCCTGGGGAGCGTGAAGGCGGAGATCCACCGGCAGGCGGCGATCCTGCGGGTGGACGCGCTGCGGACGAAGGCGGGCCTGAAGGTGCCGACGATCACCCGGCACCTCGTGTTCGTCGGCAACCCGGGCACCGGCAAGACGACGGTCGCCCGGCTGGTGTCGGGTATCTACAAGGCGCTCGGCCTCCTGAGCAAGGGGCAGCTCGTCGAGGTCGATCGCAGCGAGCTCGTCGCGGGCTACCTCGGGCAGACCGCCCTCAAGACCGCCGAGGTGGCCGCGCGGGCCGTCGGCGGCGTCCTGTTCATCGACGAGGCGTACTCGCTGGCCGGCGACCAGTACGGCGAGGAGGCCATCAACACCCTGGTGAAGGAGATGGAGGACCGCCGCGACGACCTCGTCGTGATCGTCGCGGGCTATCCCGGACCGATGGCGGCCTTCATCGCCGAGAACCCGGGCCTGGCGAGCCGCTTCCGGACGACGATCGCCTTCGAGGACTACACCGACGACGAGCTCGCCGCCATCTTCGCGCTGCAGGTCGCGTCCGCCGACTACGACCTCGGCGAGGGCGCCGCGGACGCCTTCCGCGCGGCCCTCGCGCGCCAGCCGCGCGACGAGACGTTCGGCAACGGACGCTTCGCCCGCAACGTGCTCGAGGCCGCGATCGGGCATCAGGCCTGGCGGCTGCGCGACGTCGCCGACCCGACGGTCGAGCAGTTGCGGACGTTGACCGCCGGCGACGTGGAGGGGGACGCATGAGAGCGCCGGTCGCCGTCCGGACGCCGCGGCAGCGCATGGCCACGCCCCGGCTGCTGCGGCTGCTGCGGTTCGGGATCGTGCTGAGCATGCTGCTCGCGGCGGCGGCGTCCGCGTGGGCGCTGAACCACGGGGCCACCGACATGGCGACGATCGCGCGCGGCACCGACCAGGTGCAGCGGCTGCAGGTGATCCGCGGGAACATCCTGCGCGCCGACGGCCTCGCGACGAACGGGCTCGCTCAGGCGTCCGAGCCGGCCGCGCAGCGCGAGTCGTACCGCGCGCTGCTCGACGAGGCCGCGCGGCTGACGGTCGTCGCGAGCGACGCGCAGCCCCTCGACCAGGCCGGGCTCGCCGAAGCGAACGCCGGGCTCGTGCGGTACGCGGCGACGATCGAGCTGGCCCGCACGGTCTACCCGACGAACGCGACCTCCGCGCTGGCCAGGGTCGACGAGGCGCAGGCGACGCTGCGCGACCAGGTGCTCCCGGCGCTCGACAGGCTCGACGCCGATAACCAGGGCCGGGTGGACGCCGCCCGCTCCACCGGACGCAGCGGCTGGCCGTTCGTGGCGACGGTGCCCATCGCGGTCGCGCTGCTCGCGCTCGTGCTCGTCGCGATGCGGACGCGGCGGCTGGTGAACATCGGCCTCGCGCTGGCCCTCGTGGCCGGTCTCGGGCTGTGGCAGGTGACCGACAGCGCGCTGGGCCGGGCGACGACCGCGGTGGACGCGGCCCACTCCGGCCCCTTCCGGACGGCGATGGCCACGTCGCACGCGTACGCGGCGGCGTCCGACGCGAAGTCATCCGAGGGACGCCTCACGCTGCAGACGTCCGCGGCGGCGGCCGGCGACGCCCGATGGCGCGAGCGGGTCGCGCGCGCCCGGTCCGCCCTCGCGGAGGGCGCCGGCCCCGCCGATCTCTCGGCCAAGCTGGACGCCTACGAGGCCGCCTACGGCGTCCTGCAGCGGGCGTCCGCCGCGAAGCGCTCCGGGGACGTCGCGCGCCTCGCCGGGGACGCCTCCGCGGCCGGGGTGAACCCGACGTTCGCCGCCTTCGCGGACGCCTCCCGCGCGGTCGCGGACGCCGCCGGCGCCGAGACGGCGCGCACCATGAGCGAGCGGCAGGACGCCCTCGGCCTCGGCGTCGCGTTCGCCGTGCTGCTCGGCCTCGCCGGCGCGATCGCGGGCGCGATGGGGGCCAACCTGCGGCTGGAGGAGTACCGGTGACCGTCCTTGCCCCCGCCGCCCCCGGACGCCTCGGCGAGCCGGCAGACCCGCCGCGCTACCTGACCTACCTGACCGCCCTCGACGACTGGATCGCCGGACGCCGGGCCGAGCTCGACGAGCTGGACGCGGCCGCGCAGGCGTCCGGGAGCGCGGCCGAGCTGACCGCCGACATCCGGCTCGGGCTCGCGCTGTGGCAGGCGATCAAGACCCGCTACGACGCGGTGCTCGTCGCGTGGGACTCCGGCCGGGTCGGCCCGGCGGAGGCCGACCGCGTCTCCGCGCTCGTCTGGGGCGGGCTGGACGCGCTGAGCATGTCCCTGCCCGAGGCCACCCGGCTCTCCGACGCGCTCGCCGGGCAACTCCGGCAGCGCCTGCAGCTCGATCCGGCCGGCAGCGAGGCGCCCGCCCGCCTGCGGACCGCGTTCGCCCAACTCGAACGGCTGCGCGACCAGGTGGCGCTCGAGCCGGCCGAGGCGCGGCCGGCGGCGGCGTCTAAGGTCGCGAACCTGGAGGCGCGGCTGGAGGCGATCGCGGGCAAGGCGTCCCGCGGCGGCGACGTGGGCGGCCTGCTCGGCCCGTTCGAGGCCGACGCGGCCGTCCTGGAGCGAGATCTCATCGTCGGCGGCGCCGAGCGCCGGCGCTCCTCGGACGCCGCCGGTGCGGCCGGACGCCGCCGCGACGAGCTGGCCGCCCGCGAGGCGTCGCTGCGGCAGCTCGTCGACCACGTCGTCGCGACCGTCCCGCACCCGCCCCGCTACGCCGTGCCGCACGTGGCGGCCCTCGGCCCCGTGCCCGCCGACGACGACGGGCTGCGCGCCTACACCGAGCGGCTCGGGCGGGTCGCGCGCGCGCTCGACGTCGTCCAGTTGGCCTACACGCAGGCCCTCGCCGACGACGAGGCCGGGCGGAGGCGTCCGTGAGGTGCCGGCAGCCGGGCTGCCCCGGGACGATCGTCGACGGCTACTGCGACGTCTGCGGCATGCCGCCCGGCTCGGCGCCGGTGCAGCCGGCCGGGCAGGGCGTCCGGGGGGCCAAGCCGGGG
>CALMAD010000119.1 GCA_937859105.1 uncultured Propionibacteriaceae bacterium | reverse complement strand
CGAGCCATTCACTATAGGAGCCGCCTCCGCGGCGGCGTCAAGACCTCAATCGAGGACGCCGCGCAGCCGCCACCCCGACCCCCCGGACGCCTCTGCGCACGCCAGCTCGAACACCCCTGGCGTGCCCGACCGGCCGTCGGCCGCCACGACCCACCAGACCTCCGACTCCGCCAGCAGGTCGCCCCCCGGCCGGCTCCACCAATCGGCCGTCTCCCGCCAGCGCGCCTCGACCCCCAGCACCCGCCACAGCCGGCGCCGCCAGATGAACCGGGCGGGCCGCGGCTCCCCCTCGCCCTCGTCGACCCGCACGTCGATCGCCTCGTCGTAGCGCCTCATCGCCGACCCCTTTCGTACGATTGTTCGATACTCAGGATGCTAGCCGGGCCCTCTGACAAAACGAAGCGGCCCGAAGCGAATTGCCCCTCACTTGGCCGCACGCATTACCCTTCCGCCATGGAGATGCTTCCGGCGGCGTTCGCGAGCGGGTGGGCCAGCGGGATCAACGCGTACGTCACGGTCCTCGTCCTGGGCCTGCTCGGCCGGTTCGGCCACGTGCCCGGCATCCCCGAGGCGGTCCAGCGCACTGACGTGCTGGTGCTGGTGGGCGTCCTGGCCCTGATCGAGTTCGTGGCCGACAAGGTGCCCTACGTCGACTCGCTGTGGGATTCGCTGTCGACCGTCGTCCGTCCCGTGGTCGGCACCGCGCTCGGCGCCCTCTTCGCCAGCGGCACGGGCGATCTCTGGACGATCCTGCTCGCCTCCACCGGCGGCATCACCGCCCTGGCCAGCCACCTCACCAAGTCCGGCCTGCGCATGGCGGTCAACACCTCGCCCGAACCGGTCACGAACGTCGCGGCGTCCGTCGGCGGCGACATCGCCGTCACCGGCGTCAGCGCGCTCGTGGCGTTCGTGCCCGTCGTCGCGGCGCTCATCGCCGGCGTCCTGCTGCTGGTGGGGCTCGTCGTGCTCATCGCCGTGGCGCGCCGCGTCCGCCACGGCTGGGACACCTTCCACCGCTGGCGACGCCGCGAACTGAAGCCCGACGCCTGAGCCCATGGGCCGCATCACCGTGCTCGGCGGGACCCTCGCCGGCCTCGCCGCCGCCGCCCGCCTGGCCCGCCTCGGCCACGCGGTGACGCTCGTCGCGGCCCCCGGCGACCAGCCCGACCCGGCGCGCGACCAGCTCGCCAGCCCGGTCGCCTTCCCGGCTCCCTGGCGCGACTTCTTCACCAAGACCGGGCGTCCAGCGGCCGGGGCGCTCGGCGTCCACGGCCTCACGCT
>CALMAD010000118.1 GCA_937859105.1 uncultured Propionibacteriaceae bacterium | reverse complement strand
CTGACCAGGGGATTCAGGCGACTGAGGACGCGGCCGGTGGGGGATCGGCTTGGAGAAGTTCGAGTCGGCGTCGTAGCGATCTTCGGGGGTCGGGGCGACGGTGGGGTAGGACATGCTCACCTCCAGGGATCGGGCCCGTCGGCGGCGGTGCGCCGATTGGAGCGAAGGGTAGGGGAAGTGTAAGCTACTACGTCGTTGGCCACTACGGTGGCCGGTCGCGGGCTGTAGCGCAGTTTGGTAGCGCACTTGACTGGGGGTCAAGGGGTCGCAGGTTCAAATCCTGTCAGCCCGACCGAGTGAAAAACCTTGTGAGAGGCCGCTTCGAACTGATCCGAGCGGTCTCTCTCGGCGTCCTGGGCACCGGGGTGCACGTGTTTCGTCTGCGAACACGTGAACGTCTGCGCAACTGCAACGCGCGGCACAGCGTGGCGAAGCCGTTGGCGCTGATGTCGCGCGTGACCGTGCCCAAAGCCATGTCCCCGTGATCGTGATCGACGCATGGCCCAAGAAGTTCGACACGAGCTTGACGACCGCGTCCCCTCGCTACCTGGCTCCGGTCGTGCCATCCCCTATCTGCCCACCTTGACGGCGTGCGCCTGGTGCGCGTTTCCTGCCCCCGCTGGACGGCCGCCCGAGCCTCGACCTGGACGGGAGCCACCCCTTGAACGTCCACGACCACACCCCGGCCCGCACGCTCCTTGCCTGCTCGACGCCCGGACACCCGCCGACTCGACGGCAACCGTCCCCGCCCGCTGCCGAATGCTGAACACCGTCCCCGCGGCCGCGACCCACGACGACGGCGGGACCGACGCATGAGGCGCCGCCGCCGATTCCGACCCCGTCGCCAACAACCGACCCGGGGAGCGGACGAGAAGTTCGGCGACCCCCGGTCGGCTAACATTCGCCGGTAGCTCTCTGTCCCTCTCTCGGTGTGTCGGGGTCGCGCACGTGTTGGCGCGGGCTTGCGCATGGCGCACGTGCGGGTGCGCGAGACCCACTGAGCTTCGACTACTGCGTATGCTTTCGGACGGCGGCGATGAACGCGTCGCGGGCAGACGCATGCTCGGCCTTCTCTTCGGCGGTCGCCAATAGGTTGTAGCCCTTCGGCGGAAGAAGCTGGGACGCCGTGAGAAGTCGTTCCGCGGGCACTCCGAGCTCGTCGTCGATGATCTGAATCTCCGCGAGCAGGTTGCGGGCTTCGGTCCATGACCGCCGGAAGTTCTCGGCGGAGTGGTTGCGCTGGTCGTTGTACATGTTCACGACTTCCGGCTGATCCTTGAAGTTCTGTTCCGCGCTCATGAGGGAGAACGTGTCAGCGCGGAACGCTTGGTCGCTGCCCCAGGCTGCTTCGGTGGCGGCCAGGAACGAAGCTGCACGCTCACGAAGGGCGTCGCGCTTCCCGTGACGCCTGCTCACTAGGACGGGGATCAGGGAACCGGCGACGCCGATCACGCCGCCGATGATCACGCCCAACAGTGCTTCGCTCATGGCTCAAGGCTGCCGTTGCGCTAGTCGCGTGTGGTCCTCGACACGCAGGGGGAGTCGCCGACAGGAAGCGTGCCACATATACTCGATCTGTCCACCTTTTCGTTGAAGGAGTCCCTCATGGCGACCCCCCCGACGCCCGATCTGCTCTCCTACCGCCGCGCGGGCGAGGCGGGGCTCACCCGGCACCAACTTGACCGCCTGATCGCGGAGAGCGACTACGACAGGGTCGCGCCGGGCGTCTTCCTGCGTGCGGGGCTGACCGACGACACGACCGCTCTCTGGGTGGGGTCGCCACCAAGAGGCCCGAGGCCACGCTGTGTCTGCTGACGGCCGCCGTCCTGCATGACCTGACCGACGAGATTCCCTCGGCCAGTCACATTGCGATCCCACGGGGGGTACGCATGCCGTCGCCATTCAGTACCCGCCGGTCTCCTGGCACCGCTTCGACCGCGATACATACGAGATCGGCCGCACTCTCCACAACCTGCCCGCGGGCGCACGCATCGGCCTCTACTCCGCTGATCGGACCATCGTCGAACTGTTTCGCCTGCGCCACGAATGGGGCAGCGACGTGGCGGTGGAAGCGCTCAAGCGCTGGCTCGAACGACCCGGCACGAGCCCGGGGGCACTGCTGCGCCTGGCAGACGAGTTCCCCAAGGCTCGCACGACCCTGCGCCAGACCTTGGAGGTGCTGCTGTGAGCCCACTTCAGCACGGCACGCCGGCCGGGGACGCCGCCCTCGCGATCCAGAAACTGGCCCGGCAGACCGGGGGAGACGTCCAAGAGTTGATGACCCTGTATGCGCTCGAGTCCTTGCTGGCCCGCATCGCGGCGTCCGATCACCGCGATGACTTCGTGCTCAAGGGCGGCGTCTTGCTGGCGGCTTTCGCCGCCCGACGTCCCACCAAGGACATCGACTTGCTCGCGACCCGCCTCCACAACGATGCGTCTGAGGTGGCCGAACGAATCAGAAGGATCGCCGCCATCGACATGCCCGACGGGGTCGTGTTCGACGTGGACAGCGTGAGGGTCGGGGTCATCCGGGACACTCACGAGTACGCGGGGGTGCGTGTCAGGCTCACGGCGGGGCTCGGGAAGTCGCGATTGAACGTGGGAGTGGACGTCAAACTTCGGCGACCCCGCGGGCGGCGAGGGTGTGCCGGATGTGGCTGGCGTGCAGCCCGCCGACCTCCAAGGCCGACAACTCGAACGAGACGCTCGCGTCCGAACCGGTGAATCGGATGGGCCGCTCGGGCGCGTAGGTGTCGTTGATGATCGAATACGCCTCGTCGGGATCCTTCGTCGCCACGTGGACCGTCTTGACCGGCATGTTCACCCCCACCGCGCTCACCCAGACCGTCGGCCGGCGACGCTGTCGGCGTCCACCTGCGGCCCGAACATTCGTCACGATAGTCCGTGCCAAAGCGTACGACTAGGCACGAAAGCGAAATCGGGGCCCTCGACGCGCAAGGGTCGGACGCACAATGGTGAGGCGAGACCCGGCCGTCCCTGGAGGGCGGTCTCGTTGGCGCGGGGAGCTGAACGTCAGTTGCCCGGGCCGCCTCATGTTGGCATTCCGTCCCTCGGCCTTCGTTTCCGGTGGTGCGTCAATCGCCGTCGGCTGTTTTCATGGAGGAGTGCCCCGCGGAACTTCCGCGGCAGAAAGGCGGGCAGCATGACCGTGCCCTACCACGTCGCTCACGGCCCCACCCTCACCGTGGCGATCGCCGACGACGCCGAACTCGTCTCGGGCGGGCTCCGGACGATCCTGTCCGGGCATCCGACGCTGCGTCTGGTCACCCTGGACTCACGCGAGCAGGTGCGCCGACGCATCGACCTCGCGTTGTACGACCCGTTCCGAGCCGGCCACTTCGACCGCATCGTCATCGAGCGGCTGCTGCACGACCCGCACGTCGCGCGACTCGCCCTGTACTCGTGGGAGACGGGCGCGCGCCAGATCGCGCTCGGCTACCGGGCCGGCGCGGACTCGTACCTCTCCAAGGCCTGGACGGCGCCCACGATGGTCCGCGCGCTGGAGCGCGTCGCCGCGGGCGAGCGCCTGTTCGCCGGACGCCTCCCGCCGGCGGCCGACGAGTGCGACTGGCCGGGACGCAAGGAGGGCCTCACCTACCGCGAGTCGGAGGTCCTCGAGCTGATCACCCAGGGGCTCCGCAACCAGGAGATCGCGCAGAGCCTCTACCTGAGCATCAACTCGGTCAAGTCCTACATTCGCAGCACCTACCGCAAGATCGGCGCCGAACGCCGCAGTCAGGCGGTGATCTGGGCTGTGAATCACGGCTTCGGTTGCCCCATCGGGCGGTAGATCCGCGACCGGCTCACCGGCAAGTCACGTGGGCGCGTTAGTGCTGCGCGTGCTCAGCCTTGTGGAGTTGCGCCTGCAGATCCTCCGGGGTGAGATCCGCCGCGCCGAACTCGGCCGTCAACGGCAGCCGGAGCGCCAGATCGGTGCCCAGGCAGATCTCCGCGACGCCGTGGTGCATCTCGAAGTCGATCAGATGGCCGCCGCGCGTCCGCTCATCGTCGATGAAGTGCGCGTGACACCCGGCCACCGAGATCGCGGCCTCGAACAGCGGCGTCCGGAAGCCGGCGACGACCCCGCGCACGTTCTCGAACCGGACGACGTCTTCCCCATCCGTCGCCTGCACCAGCGTGGGGTAGGGCTTCTCCTGGCGCTCGACCGTGCGCGTCGTCACCCACGCGAAGTCGCCGGTGATGCGGATCGCGTACATGTAGTTGCGCGACGGCAGCATCGCGTCGATGATCTCGCTGATGCCGTGCCGCACGACGGTCTGCTTCACCTCCTGCCGCATCGAGGGCACGAAGTTCGTGACGACCGCGTACGGCGTCCGCGCGTCGAGGCCCGGTTGGGTCACCGTGCCGTCGGAACGAAGCTGATAGCAGACCCCGTCCAGGATCACCATCTCGCCGTCGAGCTGATTGAAGGTGCCGAGGCCCATCGACCCCTCGCCCAACAGCTCTGCGAGGGACATGTCGTCCTCGAAAACGCCGGAGGCGAGCGAGGAGATCAAACCTGTCTGGAAAACTCGATGCCGGGTCGCCATGGCCCTAGGCTATGCCCGGCAGAGCCTGAAAGGACGCCCATGACCGAGAACGCCGCCCCGTCCGCATCAACCGTCCGCAGCGCCGAGCGCGTCGTCGAATGCCTGGAGGCCCAAGGCGTCCGCTGGGTCTTCGGTGTGCCGGGCGCGAAGGTCGACCAGGTCTACGACGTCCTGACCCAGCGCGGGCCCGAGTTAATCGTCTGCCGGCACGAGCAGAACGCGGCCTTCATGGCCGCCGCCGTCGGACGCCTCAGCGACACCCCCGGCGTCGCGCTCGTCACCTCGGGGCCCGGCACGACCAACCTCGCCACCGGCCTGGCCCGCAGCGTGCAGAGCAGCGCCAACGGCAGTTACTCGCTGGCCGGCCTGCCGCCGGGCACCTACCGGGTGGACGTCGCCGCCGGTGGCAAGACCAGCAGCCAGAACATCACTGTGCAGGTCGGGCAGACCGCGACCGTCAACCTCGGCGTCGGCGGCATGTCCGAAACCGCCGGCGGCAGCGCCGGCAGCGG
>CALMAD010000117.1 GCA_937859105.1 uncultured Propionibacteriaceae bacterium | reverse complement strand
CTCTTCCGATCTGACGGCCCCGGCGATCCAACCCCATTCGGACGCCGCCGGCCGGGCGCGGGGGCGTCCGGTCGCCAGGCGGTAGGCCAGCAGCCCGACCCCGGAGCCGCAGTAGAGGAGGCCGGCCAGCAGCCACGGGCTGACGTCGGCGGTGAGCAGGAGCTTCGCCAACGGCGTCCCGGCGCCGAAGAGCGCGGCGGCCGCCAGGCCGGCGGCGACGCCGGGCGACGCGAGGGTGCGGAGCGCGCGGGACATGGCGGCAGCCTAACGAGGCGCGCGCGGCGGGGAGGGGCCGTCCCGAGGTGGGGCTTGTGACGTTTCTCTGTGGCAGTCTCGACCCCCCAGGGCGGAGAGTGTCACAAAGAAACGTCACACGGGCAGCGGCGTCCGGAAGCACCAGACGTGGACGCTGACGTCCACGTCGGCGGGGGCGACGTCGTCCGGGACGCCGTGGAACGCGTTCGGACCCATCGCGATCAGGTCGCGCACCACCCCCGCGGACGCCGGCTTCGCGTACTCGACCGTCCAGCGCCCCACCGCCTCCACGTACCCGGACGCCGACCGCAGCAGGCGATCGTCCTTGTCGGGCTCGATGCCGAGCAGCCCGTGGCGCTCCCGCAGGCCCGCGAGGTGGGACGCGGTCGGCGTCACCACGACCAACAACCCGCCGGGGACCAGCACGCGGGCGAACTCGGCCATGTTCCGCGGCGCGAACACGCACAGCACGGCGCCCACGCGCCGCGGACGCACCGGCAGGCGTCCCCACACGTCCCCCACCACGGACGCCGCCCGCCCGTGCGCCCGGGCCGCGCGCTTGGCGGCGGCGACGGAGACGTCGAGGGCGACCCCGCGGGCGTCCGGGTGGGCGTCGAGCGCAGCGGCGAGGTAGTAGCCGGTGCCGGCGCCCACGTCGAGCACGACGGACGCCCCCCACAGCCGGGTTGCGACCTGCTCCGCGATCGGCGCGTACAGGCCGCTGGTCAGCACGCGGTCGCGGGCGGCCACCATCGCGGGGGTGTCGGCGTTCGCGGGCGGCGCCTGCCCCAGCAGGTTCACGTACCCCTGCCGGGCGACGTCGAACGCGTGCCCCTCGGGGCAGCGGACCGGCCGCTCCCCGACGTCGAGGCCCTGCTCGCACACCGGGCACGCGAGGACGCCGCGGGCCGCGTCCAGGCTCACAGGACCCGGATGCTGCCGCCGTCGATGCCGACCATCGTGCCGGTCACGTAGGACGCCGCGTCCGACAGCAGGAACGCCGCGACCTTGCCGAACTCCTCGGGACGCCCCACCCGCCCGAGCGCGGACGACGACCCCATGGCGGCCAGCGCGGCCTCCGGGTTCGGGGTGCCGCTGATGAGGGAGTCGATGCGGTCGGTGTGGACGGTGCCCGGTATCAGCCCGACCACCCGCGAGCCCTGCGGCCCCAGCTCGGCGGAGAGCTGCAGCAGCACCATGCCCAGCCCCGGACGCATGCCGTTCGACGGGGCCATGTCGTCCAGCGGACGCCGCGCCGACGAGCTCAGCACGAACGCCATCGCGACCGGGTTGTCCGCCGCCGCGACGACGGCGCGCGCCACCCGGATCGCGGCCAGGAACACACCCTCGAACGCCCCGGTCCACTGCTCGTCGGTGACCCCCAGCACGCTGCCCCGCGGCGGGCCGCCCACGCTGACCAGGGCGCCGTCGAGGCGTCCGAACGCCTCCTTGGCCGCGGCGGCGACGCGTTCGGCGGTCGCCGGCTCGCTCAGGTCGGCGGCCAGATAGCGGGCGTTCTCGCCGAGTTCGCGGGCGGCGGAGGCCAGCTTGTCCTCGGTGCGTGCGACCAGGAACACCCGCGCCCCCTCGGCGACGAGTTGCTCGGCCGTCGCGCGGCCCAGCCCTCCGGACGCCGCCGTCACCAGGAACACCTTGCCGGTCAGCCCCAGATCCATGCCCTACCCCTCTCGTGCCTCATCGATCTCTTCTGCCTGATTCGTCGCCGCGCGGGTCTCAACTGCGCGAGTCCACCGCGTCGTCGGTGGTCGCGCGCGGGCTCCCCGCCGGCGTCTCGCCCGCCCGATCGGCCGCCTGATCGGACGCCGCCCTCTCCCGCGCGCGCCTGCGGTCGCGGACGTCGTTGCGGATCAGGATCACCAGCCCCACCCCGGCGATCACCGTGAACGCGAACCACTGCAGCGCGTACGAGAGGTGGGGGCCCTCGTCCAGGGCCGGGACGGCCACCGGCTGAAACCCGCCCGTCTGCGGCGGCGTCACCTCCAGCAGCCCGATGTAGCCGTTCACCAGCGGCGTCCCGACCCAGGTCGCCAGCGCGTCGGAGTTGATGAGCCGGATCGAGCCCTGCTGCGGCGTCGTCGCCTTCTCGTCGCCCTGCTCGTTGCGCCGCACGTGCCCGACGACCGTCACCTCGCCCGCGGGCGGCTCGGGCAGGACGGTCGGGAAGTCGGTGCCCGGCTGTCGCTCGACGAACCCGCGGTCGATCAGGACGGTCCGCCCGTCGGTGGTGCGCAGCGGCGTGACGACCTCCCAGCCGGTCTTCCCGTCATTCGAGCGGTACCGGACGATGAGTTGCCTGTCGGTGACGAACGTCCCCGTCGCGCGGACGCGCTGCCACTGGTCGTCCTCGCCCAACGGACGGTTCATGATCGTCGCGTAGTCGAC
Source organism: uncultured Propionibacteriaceae bacterium (assembly GCA_937859105.1). Taxonomy (GTDB): domain Bacteria; phylum Actinomycetota; class Actinomycetes; order Propionibacteriales; family Propionibacteriaceae; genus Propioniciclava. The sequence goes on along the minus strand of CALMAD010000117.1, from coordinate 4,696 downwards.
GACGGGCGAGGCCTCGTGCCGCGCGATCACGTCGTTGCGGTGCCGACGCTGGTCGAGCCGGTCGAGCTGCCACTCGCCCAGCCGGACGAATATGAACGCCAGCCCCACCACGAACACGATCAGCAGCAGCCAGCGCAGCCACGTCCGCCCGCCGGACGCCCCCGAACGCCCCATGCCGGACGCCGAGCCGCCCATCGTCCTCACCGCGTCCCCTCCTTGCGGGGCTCCTCGCCCCTCTCCCGGACGCCGCCCTCCGCGGCGTCCTCCACGTCCCCGGGCACGACGACGCCCGGCTCCAGCGCCGGACGATCGGTCTGGGCCGCGTCCGTCACGCTCGCCTCGCTGCGGTTGTCGATGGCGTTCGCGAGGATCACGGCGATGCCCGGCAGCACGGCGGCGAGGATGAACATCACCCAGTTCCACGGCGCCGGCAAGAAGCAGCCGACGAGGAAGAACGCGACGCGCGCCGCCATCGTGAGCAGGTAGCGCTTCGTCCGCTCCTCGGTGTCGAGCGAGCGGGGTTTGCGGGCGCTCGTGATGAGCGCGGGCGCGTGCCCCCGGGCTGCCATGCCGGCCACTCTACGCGCGTGCGTGGGCGTCGGCGTCCCCGCGCGGGGCCCCGTGCAGTACGGTAACCGCCGTGAGTGAAACTGAAACGCGACGGAGCGTCCTGGTCACGGGCGGCAGCCGCGGCATCGGCGAGGCGATCGTGAAACGCCTGCTCGCCGACGGGCATCAGGTGGCGTGCGCGAGCACTAGCGGCAAGGCCCCCGAGGGGGCGCTCGGCATCGCCTGCGACGTGACGGACGCCGCGGCCGTCGACGCCGCGTTCGCCGAGGCCGAGAAGGCCCACGGCCCGGTCACCGTGGTCGTGGCGAACGCGGGCATCACGAAAGACACGCTCCTGCTGCGCATGAGCGACGCCGACTGGGACGCCGTGGTCGACGTGAACCTCAAGGGCTCGTTCCGCGTCGCCAAACGCGGCGTGAAGTCGATGCTGCGGGCCCGCGGCGGCCGCATCGTCTTCATCGGCTCGGTCGTCGGGCTCAAGGGCTCACCCGGGCAGGTCAACTACGCGTCGACGAAGGCGGGGCTGGTCGGCATGGCCCGCTCGATCGCGCGCGAGGTCGGCAGCCGGGGCATCACGGCGAACGTCGTCGCGCCCGGGTTCATCGAGACCGAGATGACCGGCGTGCTCTCCGACGAGCTGAAGGCCCAGTACAAGAAGGAGATCCCGGCCGGGCGGATGGGCAGCGTCGACGACGTCGCGGCGGCCGTGGCGTTCCTGGCGTCCGACGACGCCGCGTACATCAGCGGGGCCGTCGTCCCGGTCGACGGCGGCCTGGGCATGGGGCACTGAGCCGGTCCCGATCAGGCACTGAGAAAGGAAAGCGGAGCTGTGGGAATCCTCGAAGGCAAGTCCGTCCTCGTCACCGGCGTGACGATGACCAACTCGATCGCCTACCGGGTCGCCGAGGTCGCGGCCGAGCAGGGCGCGACGGTCGTCATCTCGAACTTCGGTCGCGCGCTGTCGCTGACCAACCGCATCGCGAAGAAGCTCGACCCGGTGCCCCCGGTGCTGGAGCTCGACGTGACGAACGACGAACACCTCGCCGCGCTGCCGGACGCCCTCCGCGAGGTGGGCGTGACGAGGCTCGACGGGGTCGTCCACTCGATCGCGTTCGCGAACCCCGAGACCGCGCTCGGCGGCAAGTTCCTGACCACGGACTGGCCCGACGTGGCCAACTCGCTGCAGATCTCGGCGTTCTCGCTGGTCAGCCTGACGCGGGCCTGCGTCCCGCTGATGGACGCCGGGGGCTCCGTCGTCGGCATGACGTTCGACGCCCGCATGACCTGGCCCGCCTACGACTGGATGGGCGTGTCGAAGGCCGCGCTGGAGAGTGCGTCCCGCTACCTGGCGCGCTACCTCGGCGAGAAGGGCATTCGCTCGAACATCGTCTCCGCCGGCCCGCTCGACACGATCGCGAAGAAGGCGATCCCGGGGGCCGACTCGTTCAACGACATCTGGGCCGACCGGGCGCCGCTGGGGTGGGACGCGCGCGACACGACGCCCGCCGCGAAGGCCGTCGTGGCCCTGCTGTCGGACTGGTTCCCGGCGACCACCGGCGAGTTGATCCACGTCGACGGCGGTCTGCACTCGACCGGCGCCTGACGGGTAGGTTGGGGCCATGCAACCTGTGGTGGAACTCGCCGATGTGTCCGTCGTCAGGGGAGGGGCCACGCTGCTGTCCGACATCACGTGGCAGATCGCCGAGGGCGAGCGCTGGGTGATCATCGGCCCCAACGGCGCCGGCAAGACCACTCTCCTGCAACTCCTCAGCGCGAACATGCACCCCACGACCGGGTTCGTGCAGTTGCTGGGGGAGTACCTGGGCGCCGTCGACGTGTTCGAGCTGCGGCCGCGCATCGGGGTCACGTCGGCCGCGCTGGCCGACCGTATCCCGCGGGGCGAGGCGGTCGGCAACGTCGTCGTGTCGGCGGCGTACGGCGTGGTTGGCCGCTGGAACGAGCGGTACGACGCCACCGATCTTCGCCGCGCCGCCACGTTGATGCAGCAGTTCAACATCGCCCACCTGGGCAAGCGGACGTTCGGCACCCTGAGCGAGGGCGAGCGCAAGCGCGTCCAGATCGCCCGCGCGCTGATGACCGACCCCGAGTTGCTCCTCATGGATGAGCCCGCGGCGGGCCTCGACCTGGCGGGCCGCGAGCGTTTGGTCCGGACGCTGGGGCAGGTTGCGGGCGACCCCGACGCCCCCGCGATGGTGCTGGTCACCCACCACCTGGAGGAGATCCCGCCCGGCATGACCCACGCGCTGCTGCTGGCGGACGGCCACGTCACGGCGTCCGGGCCGATCGCCGACGTGATCACCGCCGAGCACCTCTCGACGACGTTCGGGTTGGAGCTCGACGTGACCGAGAGCGACGGGCGCTGGAGCGCGCGGGCGCGGTAGGCGTCCGGCGTCGACGGGAACCGTCGTCTGAGGGGCGGGAGCGCCCGGCCGAACAGCCCGCGGGGGCGCCGATGCGTGCACGCGTCGCGCGTGCGGGCGCGCGATCGTGCAGGGTCCGCGTGACGGTGAGGTGACATCCGGGTGACAAGCGAGTGCCCGGCGAAATCCGCCCCGTGACAGGGGGTGATGTCACAGGGTAAGAATGGGAGGCGTTATGCCGATCGAATCCGAACGGAGAACCATGTCGACTACTGTCGAGACTGCCTGGCAGCGCCGCCCCGAGGGCGCGCCGGAGACCATCAGCGACGAGACCGCCGAGCTCATCGAGGGCTGGTGGCGTGCAGCGAACTATCTGTCCGTCGGGCAGATCTACCTGCTGGACAACGCCATGCTGCGGCGTCCGCTGGAGCGCGACGATGTGAAGCGTCGCCTGCTGGGCCACTGGGGCACGACGTCCGGCCTGAACTTCATGTACGCGCACTTCAACCGCGCGATCATCGAGCGCAGCCTGAACGCGATCTACATCGCGGGCCCCGGTCACGGCGGCCCCGGTCTGGTCGCGAACGCGTACCTCGACAACACCTACACCGAGGTGTACCCGAACATCACGCGCGACGACGAGGGCATCCAGAAGCTGTTCAAGCAGTTCTCGTTCCCCGGCGGCATCCCGTCGCACGTGGCGCCCGAGACGCCCGGCTCGATCCACGAGGGCGGCGAGCTCGGCTACGCGCTGTCGCACAGCTATGGCGCCGTGTTCAACAACCCCGACCTGCTGACGTTCTCGGTGGTGGGCGACGGCGAGGCCGAGACGGGCCCGCTGGCCACGTCGTGGCACTCGAACAAGTTCGTCAACCCGGTGTCCGACGGCGTCGTGCTGCCGATCCTGCACCTGAACGGCTACAAGATCGCCAACCCGACGGTGCTCTCCCGCATCCCGCAGGAGGAGCTCGAAGACCTGATGCGCGGCTACGGGTACCACCCGATCGCGTTCGAGGCGTCCGCGGATGAGGATCACATCGAGGTGCACAAGCGCTTCGCCAAGGTGCTCGACGAGGCGCTCGACATGATCGTCGACATCAAGGAGAAGAGCGCGGGGGCCGACCCGAAGCAGGCCGAGCGTCCGTACTACCCGATGATCATCTTCCGCACCCCCAAGGGCTGGACAGGCCCGAAGGAGGTCGACGGCAAGAAGACCGAAGGCAACTGGCGCTCGCACCAGGTGCCGCTGTCGAACGCCCGCGACACCGTCGAGCACCTGCACCTGCTCGAGGACTGGCTGAAGTCGTACAAGACCGAGGAACTGTTCGACGAGAACGGCGCGTTCCTGGAGAAGTTCGACGCGCTGCGTCCCGAGGGCGAGCTGCGCATGAGCGCGAACCCGGTCGCCAACGGCGGTCTGCTGCTGAAGGACCTGGTCATGCCCGACTTCCGCGACTACGCGGTCGAGCCGGACGCCGACGGTCACGGCGGCCCCATGGTCGAGTCGCCGCGCGTGCTCGGCTCCTTCTTCCGGGACATCGCGAAGGCGAACCCCACGAACTTCCGCATCTTCGGGCCCGACGAGACGGCGTCCAACCGGCTGCAGAACGTCTACGAGGTCACCGAGAAGCAGTGGCTGGCCGACTACGCGCCCGATGAGGACAGCTTCATCGAGCGGCAGGGCCAGGTGATGGAGATGCTGTCGGAGCACCAGTGCCAGGGCTGGCTGGAGGGCTACCTGCTCA
>CALMAD010000116.1 GCA_937859105.1 uncultured Propionibacteriaceae bacterium | reverse complement strand
GCGGCGCCCGGGCCGGGTCAGGTCGCTACAGCTGACCGGCAGGGTGCCGCCGCTTCCGGGCGGGCGAGCTCACCTCCTCTCGACGTGGCAGGTGGGGCGGTTACCGCTTGCCCGGATCCGTCGGGGGCGGCGCCGCTGGTGGTGGTGAGGTGCGTGACTCCTGCGGCGTCGGCATCGCGGCGGGCGGCTGCTGTGGCGGTGATGCGGGCGGGGACGTGCGCTGCGAAGCGCCAGGCCTCTGGGCCGGCGGCTGCGACTGCGCGGTCGCCGGAGGCTGGGCTCCGCGCGCGGCGTCTGCCGGTGGCGCGACCTGCTGACCCGCAGTTGCCTGCTGCGGCGGAGCCGCCGTGCGCGACTGGTCGGGACGTTGCTGCTGGCCCGCCGGCGGCGGAGTCTGACCTTCCTGGGCCGCCGACGCGTGCCCTTCCGCGCTGCGGCCGATCGCACCACCGAGCTTCGGTCCCGCCTCCGCGGCGCCCTTGGCGACCTTCGCACCCGCGACCGCCGCGATCCCGATCGGCCCGGCAGTCGCACCAGCACCGGCACCCGCGCCTGCGGCCGCGCCGCCTCCCGCGGCACCACCCCCTGCACCGGCTGCTGCTCCGCCGGTGGATGCCGCTCCCGTAGACCCTGCCCCTGCGGCTCCCGCCGGGGCGGATGCGGGCGAACCGGGTCCGCCTCCGCCTCCCGGCGGCGGGGGCGGAGGTCCGCCAGGCCCGCCACCAGTGTTGCCGCCGGGGCCTTGGTCGCCGGAGCCGTCGAGGACCTGCTTCGGGGCCGGACCGTCGGGCTTTCCCGGCATGGGCAGCGGCCGGTTCATCGACTGCTTGGCCTCTTGCTCTGCGGACATGACGTGGTACATGTCGAAGCCGACGAAGGAGATGAACTTGTAGACCATGTAGGGCGCGAACGCCGCGACGAACATGAGCACGATGCCGGCGACGGGGTCGGCGATCGAGGCGAGGTCGAAGTCGATCGGGGCGTTGGTCTGGTTGATCGCGACGAGGAACACCACGGCGATGACGAGCTTGGAGAAGATCAGCGCGAGCACGAAGCTCGCCCACTTCCCGAACCACCCCCGGGTGGCATCCCATGCCCCGCCGGACAGGGCGATCGGGGCCAGGACGACGCCAACGAGGATGAGCGCCTTGCGGATCAGCAGGCTGAACCAGACGATCGCCGCGGCGGTGAGGGCGAGGAACGACAGGAAGATCGTGATGATCGCCCCCGCTCCCGGTGCGGTGAGGTTGATGGCGGTCAGCCCGGCGACCAGGAGCCCGATCTTTACCCCCATCTCCTCCAGCGTCGTGCCGGTGGCCTGGATGACCCCGATGGTGAGCTGGTCGACGACTTCCAGCAGCGTAATGGTGAGGGTGAGTACGAGGAAGGATCCGAGGACGCTGCGTGCGAGCCCGAGGGCGGCGCGGGACAGCGCGGACGGGTCGCGGCGGATGAGCCCGGTGATCAGCTGCAGGCAGAAGAAGATCAGCATGATGAAGATCGCGATCCCGAACATCACGTTGTAGACGGTGATGTAGCCGGGTGCGGTCAGGTCGACCAGGGTGGTGGTGTCGAACAGCCACCACACGCCCTGGAACATCCAGGACGCGGCCTGCCCGATGGCCTGGGCGAGCCAGTCGAATGGGGCGCTGATCAGCGTCGCGGCGGTCTCGCCGGCGACGTCGCAGACGTTGCTGATGATGGGGACGTCACAGATTCCGTCCATACCGTTCCCCTCCTCTCATGAGTCGAAGGGGCGGGTCAGGAGACGGTCTGGCCGACGTTCCAGAAGAAGTTGATGAGGGTGACGGCGGCGCCGGTGATGATCGCGGCGCCACAGGAGATCAGCACGCCGAGCTTCCCGCGCGAGGCGAGGTGGGGGTTGGAGCTGTTAGCGCCGAAGCCCCAGACCACGGCGCTGATGATCAGCGCGAGCACGGACAGGATCAGTCCGACGGTCATCACGGCGCCGACGATGGTGCGCAGAGCTGCGATGCCCGGAAGGCCGGAATCGTTGGGGTTGATGTCGATCTGCGCCGGCAGCACGGTCGCCGTCTGGGCGAGGGCGTCGAGGATGAGGGTCATGCGGGGCTCCTTCGCGAATGTGTGAGCCCTGCCCGGTGCGGGGCTCATCGCGTCAGGTGCGGACCCGCCTTCGGTTACAGGCCCAGTCGCCGCGCTGCGGACGCCGTCCGGGACACGCCTGCTTCCGCGCTGCGGGCGGCGGTGGGGTCCGGGTCGAGCTGTGCGGCGCGTGCGGCGAGCTTCTCGGTGAGCCGGGTCGCCCGGTGTGAGGCGTTCACGGCATCGCGAGCCAGCGCCCCGACCGCCGGTCCGCTGCGGGTGGCGGCGTGTTCGTCGGCGAGGTCGCGTTCGTTCTCGTCGTGGAACGCACCGATCACGGCGCGCAGTTCGGTGATCGAGAGGACCTCGCTGAACGGTTCGACCTCGACCCAGGCCTGCTGCCGGGTCGACCAGACCTCCAGTTGCCAGGTGTACCCGTCGATGGAGCCCATGAAGTTCGCTTCGTCCCAGAACGTCAGCCGCAGCCTGCCGGGGTACTCGAGCACGTTGCCGTACACGTCGTTGAGGTAGGAGCGCCAGTGGGCGTCCGGGAAGCCGGTGGTGATGCGTTCGGCCAGCTCCTCCGCCAGCGGATACGTGGTCGGCGGGAGGGGTTCGCCGATGTTCTCCTCGTCGATGAACGTCGCGGCGACGCCGATCATCTGCTCCGGGGTGGCCGCCGACCCCGTGCCTCCGGGGACGGGCCGGTAGGTCTCATCCCGCCCGTCCCACTCCTCGACGCCCCACACGTAACCGGCGTCGCCTGCCGCGCTGGTGATGCGCAGCAGGATCCGCTCGGGGAACACGATCGCCGCGCTGGGCGACCAGTCCGGGGCGGCGTGATAGATCCACGCTCCGCCGGGACGGTGCTCTTCTTCGAGGACCTGGACGAGCTGGTAACTCGTGGGCTGCGGCTGCGTGTCGACTATGCCGCCTCAGAGGGTGGTTCCCACGCGCAGCAGGAAGTTCAGCCACGCGACCCCGGCGCCGGAGAGCGCCGCGGCGCCGACAGCCACGAAGACACCCACGCGGCCGCGCGCGGCGGCCGCGGCGTTTCCGGTGGAGGACGACACGGCCCACACGATGGCGCAGATGACCAGCATCAGCACCGCGACGATCAGCGTGATCGTCAGCAGGGCACCGACGATGCCGATCAGGGTCGAGCGGCCACCAACGGCGTCGAAGTCCGGGTACACGTCCACAGCGGGTTCCTCTCCGTCGCAGCAGGCTGGTCACCGCACAGGTGCGCACCCGGCCCGGGCGGTGCGGCCCTAGAAGGCGCAGCCCGGCCCGCCGCCGGTGGGCACGTCGATGCCTTCCACGCCGTGCTCGGCCAGCCACGGAATTGCGTCCACCGGGGAGGCGCCGGCGCCTCCCGGGTGCAGCTGGAAGTGCAAGTGGGGTCCGGTGGAGCGGCCGGAGGATCCGACGTCGCCGATGTGCTGTCCAGCGATGACCCGGTCCCCGGCTTGGACGTGGATGCCGTGCGCCCACATGTGGATGTACACGCTCGCGATGCGTTCGCCGTCGATGGTGTGCTCGATCGTGATCTGCCCGGACGTGCCCCCGACCATCCGGGCATAGGTGACCACTCCGTCGGCGAGCGCGAAGATCGGGGTGCCGTCGGCTGCTGCCCAGTCGGTGCCGGCGTGGAAGCTCCGCTCGCCGGTGAACGGATCTGTGCGCCATCCGAAGTCGGAGGTGTGGGTGTAGGTGCCGTTGGGCAGCGGGAACACGAGCGCGGTGGTCTCCGGGATGTCCGCGTCGCCGGGCACTCCCGACCCCGTCCCACCTCCGGCGGTCAGGGCTTGCAGGATCGTCCGGGCGGTGGGCTCGTAGTTGCGGTAGCGATCCGGATACGCGGACACCTCGACCGCCTGCGCGGCCTCGCCTTTGTCCATCTGCTGCCAGCCGAGGATGTCCAGCAGGCCACGCGGCGAGGGGTGGTTCGGGCCGTCCGGCCCGCCGTAGAACGCCCGGGCCTGGTAGCTGGTGTCCATCAGCTCGGCGACGGTGCCCCACCCGGTGGCCGGGCGCATCTGGAACAGCCCGAGAGAGTCGTGATCCGAGCCGTTGCCGTCGTTGGGGAAGTCCCCGGATTCGGGGTACGCGCCGGTGTTCGCGAGCTGGCGCAGCGTGGACTCGGTCAGTGCGGCCATCAGCGCGATGATGATCCCGTCGCGCCCGACCCCGGGTGTGCGGGCGCCGGTCTCGATGATGGTGGCGGCGTGGGTGAGCTGCTGCCGGTTCAGCGTGAACGTGGTCCCGTCCGCGGTCGTGACCTCCAACTCGTCCGGGACAGGTCCGAGGATCACGCCGCTGGCGATGCACATCGCCTGGTTGGTCACCGCGGGGTTGATCAGCACCCCGACACCGATCACCGCGAGCATCGGGGCCAGCAGCATCCCGAGCAGCAGCGTGACAAGAGCCTTCTTCATCGCCTCGACCCCCGCTCAGCGCAGCGGGTTGTCCTGCTGCGACACGCGCAGCAGGACGCACCGGTCGGTGGCCGGCGGGCAGGACAGGAACATGGTGAAGGCGACCGGATGCTCTGAGGCGACCTGCTCGTCGAACCAGACCCCGGTGCGGTGCCGGGTGCCCTCGACCGTGTACGCCACGAGCCCGTCGGCGAGCTGCCCGTCCGCGGCGGCGACGGCCTCGTACCACTGGTCCGGGACGTAGAGCCGGTCGATGTCGATCCACTGGGCGGTGCGGTACTCCTGCAGGTCCCGCCACGTCGCGTCCGCGGGCAGATAGTTCGACAGGTCGCCGATCAGCCCGGGCGTCTCGGCGCCGGAGGGGTCCGCGGCCTCCAGCAGCACCGCCCGGTGATCGTCCGGGCTGAAGGTGGTGAACGTGTCCCAGACGAACAGGGCATCCGCGACGGCCTCGGCAAACCGTTCCGGGCTCCTCGTCTCCGGCAGTGGCTCGAGCCGTGTCGTCCCAGGCGTCGGAGAGGTCGGTGAGGGGGTGGCCGGCGTCGACGATCCCGCAGTTTCGCTGGGGCCTGGGCGCGGGGTGGGCGGGCCGGCGACGAGGCCGTAGATGCCGACGCCGGTCAGCACGGCGAGGACGAGGCCGGCGGCGGCGAGGGAGATGATCAGCCGAAGCCGGCGGGTCCGGTCCGAGCCGCTGCGGGCGGGGTCGGTCATGACGTGGTGCCTCCTGTCCGAGTCGTCTGGCCCTCATCAGGTGCGGTTGCACGATCGCTGGGACTTGGAGAGATGCCCCGAACTTGGACAACGATTCGGAGCGTGATGAAGGCTGCGCGCCGTGTTCAGAGACGACGTCCGTCGGTGTACTTTTCAGAAGACGGGGGCTGGATTCGGTTGTTCCAGTAGGCAATTGCCTTGACGCGTCGTGCGGGAAGGGGGCGGTGTCAGTGTCGAACGAGTGGGACTTTGCTTCGCCATCGGACGCTCCCGAGACCGAGACTGGATACGCCCAGGCCCGACTGCCGGGAAGGACCTACACCTCCAAGAC
>CALMAD010000115.1 GCA_937859105.1 uncultured Propionibacteriaceae bacterium | reverse complement strand
TTATAACATGGGAGGCTGGGTCGAGGGGTGGGTGGCGGTGAATATTGAGCCGGACCGTGGCGCGTCGGGCCGGCCGTGGCTCGCGTTCAGCCGATCCTGGTATAACGAAGGGCGCGGCGTGGCCGGCGCCGCCACAGCAGGGAGGAGGCGTTGATGGAGAGCCCCGGGACGAAGGGGGACCTGGCCTATCGCCGCCTCCGCGACCGCATCCTCGCGGGCGAGTTGGGGCCGGGCGACGTGATCCCGCAGCGGGAGTTGGCGGCCGAGATCGGCATCAGCACGACGCCCCTGCGCGAGGGGCTTCGCCGGCTGGAGAGCGAGGGCCTGATCACCCTGGACGCCCACAAGACCGCGCGCGTCGCCGCGCTGCGGGCGGAGGAGGCCCGCGACCTCTACGAGCTGAGGCGCGCGCTCGACCCGATGGCGGCGTCCCTGGCGGCCGAGCGCCGGTCGGCGCGCGACCTGGAGGCGATCCGCGCCGCCGGCCGCGACCTGCACGCGCTCCCGGTGGGGGCGAGCGTCGGCCAGCTCATCGCCCATCGGCAGTTTCATGCCGCGATCTATCGGGCGTCCCATAACGGACTGCTGATCGCCACGCTCGATTCGCTGTGGGACAAGGCCGATCGCTATCGGATGATGGCGCTGAGCGTCGACCGCGGCCAGCCCGCGCGCGACCGCAAGGACGAAGAGCACCGCCTCCTCGTCGAGCACATCGCTGCCGGCGACCGCGACAACGCGGCACGGGTCATGCTGGCGCACATCGATTCGAGCCTCGCCCTGTCCGCGATCGAGCGGCTCGACGCGCGCGCGGCGGGCGTCCGGGGCGGTCAGGCGTCCCCGAACCCGCCGTCGGCCCAGGCCTGAAGGGCGTCGCGGGCGCGGGCGGCGTCCGGGCCGGTGATCTCGGCCGCGAGCTCGTCGCCCTGGCGCGAGCCCAGCGTCGTGAGCAGCAGCATGTTGCCGGCCGGCGCCGGGCCCTTGCCGTTGGTGAGGTCGCTCAGCTGGACCGTCGCGTCCAGACCCTGCACCGCCTGCACGAGCGTCGCCGCCGGGCGGGCGTGGAGGCCGTGCGGGGTGGTGAGCGTGGTCGTCCAGGTGAGGGGGGCGTCCCGGCGGGCGTCCGGGGCGTCGGCGTCCTGATCGCCTGATGCCGGTGCACCGGCGTCCTGGTGGTCGTCCGCGGTGGTGCCGGCCTGGGCCGGCCCATCGGACGCCTCCTCCTCGACGCCCAGCTGCTCGCGCTTGGCGCGGAGCCCGGCATCGGCGTCCGCGGCGACGGCGTCCAGATCGGCCCCGGTGGATGCCGTGACGAACGCCGCGATCAGCCCCTCGACGAGGGGCGCGGCCGACAACCGGACGCCCGCCGCGTCCTCGGGGTCGAGGAACTCCAGCGCCATCTCCGCCGACAGGATCGCGCTGCCCAGGTCGAGCAGCACGAGGACGCCGTCGGCGTCCAGGCCCTCGATGGCCGACGAGATGGCCTCGGCGTCCGTGCCGAAGGTCTCCTCGTCGAGTCCGGCGGCGATGGCCACCGGCGGACGCCGCTCTGGCGGCACCATCTCCTCGGCCAGGGCGACGGCTGCGCGGGCGAGCGCGCGGGAGTGCGAGACGACGACGATGCCGATCATGGGTCTCCTTCGGGTGTGAACGGTGGAGGGGGACGCCCGTCCAGGGGCCGGGGCCGTGTGACGTTCTCCACCCCAGAGGGTGGAGAACGTCAGGTAGAAACGCCCACGGTGCGCGCGACGCCCCTCAGCCCAGG
>CALMAD010000114.1 GCA_937859105.1 uncultured Propionibacteriaceae bacterium | reverse complement strand
CCCGGGCAGCGCCCATGATGGACGCCGACAGCGAAACGATCCTGGGAGGGACACATGGGAGAGCGCCTCGATTTCCTCAACGGCGTCAACCGGCTACACGCCTTCTACACCGAGAACGTGCGGATGCTCGCGCACGCCTACGGCCTCGACGATCACGACGCGTCCACGCTGCTGGAGCAGATGGGCTACCACAACGTCGCCCGTTCGATCCTGAGGCCGCCGCTGGTCGAGGTGTCCGCCGACGACCTGCTGGGCGAGGCGCGCGACTGAGGCGTCCCCGACTCCGACCACGGTCCGATGCCCCGGTTGGCGACAGCCCGTACCCTGGGCACGTGTTCTCCGCGTCCTCAGCCCCGCGCAGCCTGCTGCCGTCGTGGCTGGGGGGCGCCTCCTGGCAGCAGCCGGGGGTCGCGCCGACGTCCCGGTGGATGCCGGTCGCCGGCCTTCTCGCCGCGTGCGTCGCGGTCGTGTTCGCCGTCGCGGCGCCCGCGGGCGTCCGGCTGGACGATCGGGCCGCGGCGGCGTCCCTGCTGCTCTTCGCGATCGCGCCGCTCGGCCTCGCGTCGCTGAGTTGGCTGCGCGATCGTTCGTTCCGGGCGCGTGACCTGCTCATCGCCGGGGTGGCCGGCCTGCTGGCCATCGCCGGCGGTCCGTTCGCCGTCGTGAGTTCCGCGCTGTGCGTCGCGGCGTCCCTGGCCTTGCTGCGCAGCCGCTCGCTGTCGTTCCCGTGGTTCCACTGGCTGCAACGACGGACGCCGGGGGCCGGCCTGCTGCGCGCCCTCATCACCGCGGCGGTCGTGACGATCGTGCTGCTCCTGCTGTCGAGCCGGGAGCGGACGCCGGCGCCGGGCGCCGACGAGATCCTGCTCGCGCTGTCGTCGGGGGTGTCCCAGGAGGCCGGGTGGCGGCTCTTCGGATACGTCGCGGCGATCTACCTGATGGGCGGCGTGCCGCGGACGAGGATGCAGCGGGCCTGGTGCCTCGCGCTCATGATCGTGCCGCAGGTGCTGCTCTACACGCTCGCGCGGGTCGTGGCCGGTTCGTGGTCGGGGCTGGCGCTCGAGGGGGCCATCGTGGCCGTCGTCTACGTCGCGCCGATGGCGCTGCTGCTGCGGCGGTTCGGGGTGGTGCCGGCGGTGGTCTGTCATCTGCTCGTGGACGCCGTGCGCTTCGCCGCGCTCGCCTGATCGGGCCCAACGCGGAGACTCGAGGTGGCGGAACCCCGTGGACACGGGTCGGGGTGCCCGCCAACCCCCGAGCTCCTGCGTCTGCCTACCGCGCCCACATCGTCTGACCGACCTCGCGACGGTGGGGACACTGTCGAAGGCATCCTCCCCAACATGCGGACGCGGGGACCGCCTCACGATCGCGATCGAAGAAGTGCTCGGTGGGCGCCGCGCGTCACGCGGGCCAGCTTACTTTTTCCTCCGGAGGCGAGGCAATAGCGCACGCGGGGCCGGGGTCATCGTCCGGCGAGCTGGAACAGGCTGGTCGTGAGCGTGACGAGGAAGTACAGGACGACCAGCACGATGAACGTGATCAGCACGATGCCGCACTTCGCTGCCTCGGTGCGACGCGAGCGCAACACGAACAGGTTCGACAGCAGGCCGACCAGACCGAGGAAGACCGGCGCGATCGCGCTGCCGGTGAACAGCAACACCGGCAGCCAGACGACCAGGATCAGCCACGACGGGGTCTCCGGGCCGGTGCGGTAGCGCTGGCCATCGATGACGAGGCTGGGGTTGCTCGACAGCCAGCGGCCCTTCAGCTTGACGGCGACGTCGCCCCCGTCGACGGCGGGCAGGCGGTACTCGCCCTTCGTCGGCTGGACGCGCTGACCGTCCACCTTCAGCAGGTGGCCGCGCAGGAAGTCGTTGTCGAAGGTGATCTCCCCCGCCACGCCGGGGATTCTCCAAGGTGTCGTCACGCCTGGTTACCTTACTGGCCGAAGGCGCCGAACGCGTGAACGCCCTTGCCTGCCGTCACTCCGCCTGCCCGGCGCTCTGCTCGGGCCACTCCCAGTCGTCGAGCCGGTCGAGGAAGTGATCGGTCGGCCCGCCCTGCTCGCCGGCCTCGAACAGCGGCAGCTGGGCGGCCTCGAGCACCCGCAGTACGTTGTAGACCCCCGACTCGAATTCGTCGGCGAACAGGCCCGCTGGACGGCCCGCTGGTTGCCGTGCAGCGAGCCGAGCAGCACGTTCATCGCGTGCTGGCCGGGCTCGGCCTCGGCGTCCGCGGCGTCGGCGTTCTCGTTCCAGACCCCTGCCAGGACGCGCCGCGCCGAGACCTGGCCCTCACCCTCGCGGCACTGGACCACGAGGGCGTCGATGATCGTCCGATACAGCTGGTCGTCGCTCATACCACCATCATTGCCCCGACCCGGCTCGTCCGCCAGGAGACGATCGGGAGACCCCGCCGCGCCGCCGCTCTACCATGCCGGGTGAATCAGACTCGGAAGGACCCACTATGACCGCTCAGCGCAGCACCTCGCGCGACCTGGCCCTCATCGCGATCTTCGCCGGCGTGATGGCCGCCCTCGGCCTCGTGCCCGCGATCTATCTCCCGCTCACGCCGGTGCCGATCACGGCGCAGTCGTTCGGGGTGATGCTGACCGGGGCCATCCTGGGCGGACGCCGCGCGGCGGCGTCCATGACCCTCTTCCTGGGGCTGGTCGCGATCGGTCTCCCGCTGCTCGCGGGCGGACGCGGCACGATCGGGGTGTTCGCGGGGCCGTCCGTGGGGTTCCTGCTCGGGTGGATCGTCGTGGCCTGGCTCATCGGCGTCCTGACCGCGCGCGCCGGCGCCCCCTACCGCCTGCCGGCCGGCATCGGCATCAACCTGCTGGGCGGCGTAATCGTGCTGTACGCCTTCGGCATCGTCGGCATGCTGCTCCGGACGCAGATGACCGTCCCTGCCGCCGTGCTGGCGAACGCGCCCTACATCCCGGGCGACATCGTGAAAGCCGTGCTGGCGGCCGTGATCGCCAAGGGAGTCCACACCGCGTACCCGGGCCTGCTGCGGGTGCGGCGTCCGGCGAGGGCCCGCGCATGAAGATCGACGTCGTCGACGTCGGCCACGTCTACCCCGGGCCGTCGTCGCGCCGGGTGCTCGACGGCGTGAACGTCGCGCTGACCGAGCGGCGCATCGGGATCATCGGGGCGAACGGGTCGGGCAAGTCGACGTTCCTGCGCCTGCTCAACGGGTTGATCGTGCCCAGCGAGGGCCGCGTCGAGGTCGACGGGCTCGACACGGCGAAGAAGGCCCGCGAGGTCCGCAAGAAGGTCGGGTTCTGCTTCACCGACCCCGACAGCCAGATCATCATGCCGACGGTCGCCGAGGACGTGGGCTTCGGGCTGCGGAAGTCCGGGCTGCCGAAGGACGAGCAGCGGGCGAAGGTGATGGCCCTGCTGGAGCACTTCGGGCTCGCCGGGCACGCCGACCACCCGGCCCACCTGCTCTCCGGCGGCCAAAAGCAGCTGCTGGCCATGGCGTCCGTCTTGATCACCGAGCCCACCCTGCTCGTCATGGACGAGCCGACCACCCTGCTCGACCTGCGCAACGCGGCCATGATCGGCCGCGTCGTGGCCGAGCTGGAGCCCGCGGTGGTGCTCGCGACGCACCACCTGTACCTGCTCGAATCGTTCGACCGGGTGCTCGTGTTCGAGGGCGGCCACCTGGTGGCCGACGACGCCCCCGGGCCCGCGATCGCGACCTATCGCCGTCTCATGGAGGCCGCGTGAGGAGCCTCGGGCTCTACGTTCCCGGCGACTCGTTCCTCCACCGCGCGCCCGCGGGCGCGAAGCTGCTCGTGCTGCTCGTGTTCGGTGTCGCGACGGTCTTCCTGAACCAGTGGCCGGGGGTGACGGTCGCCCTCGTCGTCGTGCTGGGCCTGTACGCCTGGGCGCGCATCGGCTGGCGCATGCTCTTCGCCCAGATCCGGCCCCTGTGGGCGCTGCTGCTGTTCGTCGCCGTCTTCCACACGTGGGTGTCGGGGCCGGTGCGCGCGTACGAGGTGCTCGGCGCCCTGATCGCGCTGGTGCTGGCCGCCGCCCTGGTCACCCTCACCTCCCCCGTCTCCGCGATGGTGGACGCCGTGGTCGCGGCCGCGCGGCCGCTGCGGCGACTCGGGGCCGACCCCGAGCGGATCGGGCTCATGCTCACCCTCGGCATCCGTTGCGTGCCGCTCATGGCCGTGCTGGTGCGCGAAGTCTCGGAGGCCCAGTGGGCGCGGGGCGCCCAGCGCTCCGTCCGCGCGTTCGCGGTGCCGCTGATCGTGCGGGCGCTGCGGCAGGCGGACGCCCTCGGCGAGTCGCTGGTCGCCCGCGGCGTCGACGACTGACGATCCATCCGCCCGGCCAACGGGACGCCGGCGGCGTCGGACGTCTTTCATGTCGGACGCGGAACTCCCCCATCGCGACGGGCTGTCGTCGATAATGAGTCCGATGTCCCCGCCTTGGCTCGATAAGTTCCTGTACGCCGGGAACGCGCTGTTCGCCGAACAGTTCGCGCGCCGCGTGCTGCTGGAGCCGCGCCACGATCCGCCGGCGTGGGTCCGCCGGTGGGTCGCCCGCGTTCTCCCGAGCTGGACGCGCCAGGCGATCCTCGACCAGAACGTGTTCGACCGCGGAGGACAGCTCTTCTCGATCGTCGCGATGACGATCGTCGGGCTGGTGACGTGGTACCGGGTCCAGCGCGACTGGATCCCGCCCGACACCCCACCCGTCGTCGTCCCCGCCCTCCTCATGCTCGCCGCGCTGATCGTGTACGCGACCGTGGAGGCGATCGTCCGGCCGGGCTCCCGGGTGGGCTCGCGCCTCTTCTGCCTCTACGCGCTGGCGTTCACGCTCGCCCACGTTCCGGTCATGCTCGACCCGACGCCGTCGACGAACCCACCGCTGCTGGTCGACATCGCGATCACGTCCCTGATCCTGTCGCCGTTCGCGTTCGGCGCGCGCTGGGGTACGATCAGTTGCCTGTACTTCGGGGTCTGGTACGGCGTGCTGCGGTCGCACGCGATCGGCCTGGCGATGGGCCTCACGTCGGCGTCCATCTGGGTCGTCGTGGGGCTGTCCGTCGTCGCGTTCGTCTCGCTGTCGGTGAGCATCACCTCGGAGGTCCAGGCCACATCGGAGCGGGGCTGGGCCCTGCGCGAGACACTGGCGCGCAGCGGCGCCCGCCGCTTCGAGCAGATGCGGTGGAACGGGCTCATCCACGACAAGATCCTCGGCGCGCTCCGGCTCGCCGCGCGCGAGCCGGAGCTCTCGGAGAACTCGGGCGAGCTGGCCCGGCAGGCGCTCGAGGTGCTGCACGCCGACGACGACGACACCCCGTCACGCACGTTTCAGGGGGCGGTGCGCGAGCACGCGCGCCGGCTGGGGTTGCAGGTCATCATCACGGTGACCGGCGACATCCCGGACAACATCGGCGGGCAGACCCTGGTGGACGCCACGGCCGAGGCCCTCACCAACGTCGCCCGGCACTCGGGCCAACGGGTCGCCTTCGTCACCGCCACCGTCGTCGACGACCACGTCCGCGTCGAGATCCGCGACCACGGGCAGGGCTTCAACCCTCACTCGACCCAGGAGCGCGCCGGCATCCCGCTCGGCATCCTCGCCCGCATGCGCTCGATCGGCGGCCAAGCCGAGGTCACGTCGAAGCCGGGCTCCGGGACGACCGTGACGCTCCACTGGGAGGCGGCCGAGGTACCCGAGGTGCCCTACGTCCGGTGGGACATGTTCAAGATGTTCCCCGTCACCTACCTCGTGACGCTGCTGATGCTGCTGCACTTCGCGGCCGGATGGCTCGCGGGGGGCGTCCTCAGCCCCCAGGTGCTCGCCGCGACGATGCTGAGCTGCACGGCCCTCACCGTGGCGACCGGCGTCATCCCGCCGACGACGCGCGCCTGGTTCAGCCTGGCCTGCGCGATCGCCCTCATGCCCGTCGCGCACCTGACGAACCTGACCGGCCCCGTCCCCCTCGACTGGCGCTACTGGTGGGGCGGCGCGTACGCCCCGGCGCTCGCGTCGCTGGCGTTCTTCACGCGGCCGCTGGCGGGCTGGGTCGCGTTCGGGATGATGGTCGCGGTCGAGGCGGTCACGCGGATCGCGCTCGGGTGGTGGTCGGCGTCCGGTCTGCTCTGGAACTACGTCGTGACCCTCGGCTACGTGACGCTGGCCGGCCTCGTGCGGATCGGGCTCGACCGCTCTGCCGACGCGATCAACCGCTCTGCGGCGCGCGCCGGACGCCTCCGGCTGCGGCTGGTCGAACAGCAAGAGCAGGACGCCGCGGCGTCCGAGCGCAGCGGCACGCTGCTCGACGAGGTCGGCCCGATGCTGCAGCGCATCGGGGCCGGCGGAGTCCTGACCGCCGACGAGCGCACCGCCATGACCCTGATGGAGGCCCGGCTGCGCGACCGGCTCGTCGCCGGGCCCCTCGTGACCGACGTCATCGAGGCGTCCACGGACGCCGCGCGCCGGCGCGGCGCGCGCGTGGAGCTGTCCGCCGAACAGACGCCGGAGCCGATCGAGCTGCAGCACCCCACCGAGTTGATG
>CALMAD010000113.1 GCA_937859105.1 uncultured Propionibacteriaceae bacterium | reverse complement strand
CGGTCTGCCTCAGCAGCAGCGCCCGGACGCCTGCCGCCCCTGCCGCGCGTACTCGGCCTTCCAGAACTCCCGCTCGGTGAGCGGCGGCTCGCCGTGCCCGTGGACGCGCTGATGCGCCAGGTAGTTCTGGTACCCGTGGGCGCCGAGCACGCCGTCGGCGATCCAGGACGCCGACCGCAGCGCGGCCGCCACCCGCGGCAGCAGGGCGCGCATCAGTGCGTCCTCTGCCGGTGCTCGGGATCCCTCTCGGGGTGTTCGGCGTAGTAGGACGCCCATTCGCTCGCGATGGCCTTCTCCGCCTTCGTGGGCACCATGCCGGCCGGGGCGAACAGACGCGACTGCAGCGGCGGATCCTGCGTGTCGATGCCGCCGCCCGCCAGCACCGCCTGGACGGCCTTCCAGCTGCACATCAGGATCACGATGATCGCGCAGACGAGGAAGATGACCGACAGCGTGGTCTGGACGGCGGTGTTCCGGACGACCGCCTCCATGGCCGCTCGCCCGTGGACGCCGCCCAGGTCGGTCACGCCCTGCTGCAGCGCCGCCGCGTACCGGTTGTGGTTCGCCCAGTATCCGACACCCGGGACGCGGCTGAAGATCTTGAGGAACGACCCGTAGATCGTGACGACGGCGGCGAACACCATCGGCACCGCGATGATGAGCAGCGGCCACTTGTAGCCGCGCCGGGCGAAGATCGTCAGGCAGATGGCGAGCGCGACGGCGGCCAAGAGCTGGTTGGCGACGCCGAACAGGGGGAAGAACGTGTTGATTCCGCCGAGGGGATCGGTGACGCCGAGCAGCAAAATCGACCCCCAGCCGGCCACCATGAGCGCGGTGGTGAGGTAGCTGCCGGGCTTCCAGCTCGCCTCGCGGAACTTCGGGAAGACGTTGCCGAGGGCGTCCGCGAGCATGAAGCGCGCGACGCGCGTGCCGGCGTCCACCGAGGTCAGGATGAAGAGCGCCTCGAACATGATCGCGAAGTGGTACCAGAAGCTCATCATCTCGGGCCCGCCGAACCACTGGTGCATGATCGTCGCCAGCCCGACCGCAAGCGTGGGCGCGCCGCCGGTGCGCGAGACGATGGAGTGCTCGCCGACGAGGCGGGCTGTCTCGGTGAGCTGGGCCGGTTCGAGGTGGACGCCGGCCATGCCGAGCGAGTTCACGAACGCGACCGCGCCCTCGACCGTGCCTTGCGTCGCCGCGGACGAGGAGTTCATCGCGAAGTAGATGCCGTGGTCGACCGACAGCGCGGCGACGAGCGCCATGATCGCGACGAACGACTCCATCAGCATGCCGCCGTAGCCGATGAGGCGCGTCTGGCGCTCCTTCTCGATCAGCTTCGGGGTGGTGCCCGACGCGATCATCGCGTGGAAGCCCGACAACGCCCCGCAGGCGATCGTGACGAACAGGAACGGGAAGATCGAGCCGGTGAACACCGGGCCGTCGGCGCGGAACGCCCACTGGGTCAACGGGGGCACGGTGATCGTCGGCTGCACCACGACGATGGCGAACGCGAGCATCGTGATCGTGCCGACCTTCATGAACGTCGACAGGTAGTCGCGGGGAGCGAGCAGCAGCCAGACCGGCAGCACGGCCGCGACGAAGCCGTAGGCGATGAGCGCCCACGCGAGGGTCAGGCGATCGAGGTGGAAGATCGCGTTGCCCCAGTCGGTCGCGGCGACGTAGCCGCCGCCGACGATGGCCGCGAGCAGCAGGATGACGCCGATGACCGACACCTCCGACACCTTGCCCGGCCGGATGAACCGCAGGTAGACGCCCATGAACAGGGCGATCGGGATCGTCATGCCGACGCTGAACACGCCCCACGCGCTCTCGCCGAGGGCGTTCACGACGACGAGCGCGAGGATCGCGATGATGATCAGCATGATCACGAGGGTCGCGATGAGCGCGGCGATGCCGCCGAAGCGCCCGAGTTCGTCCTTGGCCATCTGGCCGACCGAGCGGCCGCCGCGGCGCATCGAGCAGAACAGGACGACGTAGTCCTGCACCGCGCCGGCGAAGATCACGCCGACGATGATCCACAGGGTGCCGGGCAGGTAGCCCATCTGGGCGGCGAGCACGGGCCCGACGAGCGGGCCGGCGCCCGCGATCGCGGCGAAGTGGTGGCCGTAGAGAATGCGACGGTCCGTCGGGACGAAGTCGTGGCCGTCCTGCATGTACTCGGACGGCGTCGCGCGACGGTCATCGGGGTGGGTGAGCTTGTGGGCGATGAAGTTGGCGTAGAAGCGGTAGGCGATCAGGTACGAGCACACCGCGGCGAAGACGAACCAGATGCCGTTGATCGTCTCGCCCCGGACGATCGCGATGATCACCCACGCGACCCCGCCCAGCACCCCGATGGCGACCCACAGGGCGATCTTGAGCGGACTGAGCTTGTTCTCGCGTCGCACCTCCTCCGGCTCCAGTGCGACGGGTGGTGTGTCGCTGGGTGTTCGGGTGAGCTCGTCGGGGCTGGTCACGGACATGTCGGTTTCACCTTCGAAGGTCGACGCTTCTTGGAGCCGATCGTCGGCTCATGGCCGGATTATAAGCACCGGACGCCCTCACGCGCGCCGATTTGGCGTGGTCGGGGGTGGGGTTCCCTCTTCGTGCACAGGACGCGGCGTCCACGAGCGATCGTGGACGCC
>CALMAD010000112.1 GCA_937859105.1 uncultured Propionibacteriaceae bacterium | reverse complement strand
TCAATTCGGCGGGTCCGGTCGGTCTGACTTCAGGCGCCGGCGTCCGCCAGCCGCATCAGATGGACGCCGAGGCACTGCACCCACGCGGCGACGCAGCCGAGCTCGGCGAGGGTGGGCGAGGAATCCATGATGCGGGCCTCGACGGTGCCGAAGCCGGGGGAGGGCCGGACGTCCCACCGCAGCTCCGACGGCTTGCCGATCATGCCGACCGCCGCGAGCTCGTCGAGGTGTTCGGCGTAGTCGGCCCACGTCCGGAACGCGTACGGCAGCCCGTTCGTCGGGAGCTGCTGAAACAGCATCGTGCGCTGCGACGCGAACCCCGTGTCGTCGCCCTCGAAGAACGGCGAGGACGCCGACAGCGCGAGCAGGTGCGGGTAGAACCGCGAGAGCCACTGCACCATCGGCATCGCGATGTCGTCGCGGTCGACGCCGACGTGCACGTGGGTGCCGCACACGAGCATCTGGCGGCCCCACCAGGCGTTCCGCTTGCGGACGACGTCGTACTGCTGGTGCTCCACGATCGGCTGCTCGGCGGCGACGGCGAACGGATGCGTCCCCGCCGCGAGGACGCCGAGCCCGAGCGGCCGTACCGCCGCGTGCAGGGCGTCGAGTTGCTCGCGGAGGTCGGCGACCGCCGCGGGGATCGTGCGGTGGACGCCGGTGATCATCTCGACCATGCAGGCGAGGTACTCCCCGGTCGTCCGGGTGCCGTCGGGCAGGCGCTCCAGCACCTCGGACGCGCGCGGCACGAGGTCGCGGGTCTCGAGGTCGACCAGCGCCACCTCCCACTCCAGGCCCACGGTGCCGCGGGGGGAGTGGGCGAATTCCAGGCTCATGCTTGGGGGGTCCGCTGAACGAGCTGCTCGTAGGTGAGGGTGGCCCCCTGGCCGTCGACGACCGCGCCCGCCAGCACCATGAGGCCGGCGCGGGCCGCCATCGTCCAGACCGAACCGTCGGGGGCGACGTGGGTCGGCATGTTCGGGTCGGCCAGCCGCTCGAACGCCTCGCGGCTCTGACAGGCGTTGAAGGCCCAGGCGACCTCGCTGATGTTGACCTCGGGGCGCAGGTGGAGGCCGTAGCTTCGGAGCGCGGTCTCGTACAGCGGCGTCCAGATGTCGTTCACCTGGCGCCGGTAGGCCAGCATCGCGTCGCGGACGGGCGGGTACTCGGGCCACAGCGACTGCAGCGCCTCCGCCATGCGGACGACCTTCGGGTTCTCGTGCATCTGGAACGTGTTCTCGGCGAACGACCGCATGAACTGCCCGAGCGTGCCCTGCGACCACTCCTCCAGGCTCGTCTGGGCGATCTTCGTCTGCACGTCGAACCGCGACGGCCGCATCACGTAGTTGATGACGTCGGTGTACCAGTCGTTGGCGAGCGGCCAGCGGCGCAGCATCTGGTGCTGGCTCATGTTAAGCACGCTCTCGATGAAAGGCTGGTGCCCCAGCGAACTCGACAGGGTGCGAGGGACGTCGTTCGCCGGCCCGGCGTCTTCCACCAGCCGCTCCGCCAGGTAGTTCGCCGCCTCCTGCAGGATGTACTGGGTGACGGCGCTCAGCGGGCCGTTCGCGCCGGAGCGGCTCGAGATACAGGTCAGGACCGGCGAGAGGTCTTCGATGAGCACGGTGCCGCGGAGCAGAGGACGCCCGCCGCCCTTGTCTTGGACCCACACCTCGACTTCCTCGCCGGGTGCCCCCTCTGTGACGCGCCGCATGAGGGAAGTCTGCACCATCGGCGCGCGCACGGCGAGGCGCCGCAGAGACGTTCCAATGACTGGGAACAGCGGGCTACGGCGTCCGACACGCCGAGAACCGCCCGCTCAGCACTCGATGACGTTGACGGCGAGCCCGCCGCGCGCCGTCTCCTTGTACTTCACCTTCATGTCGCGCCCAGTTTCCCGCATGGTCTTGACGACCTTGTCGAGGCTGACGATGTGGCTGCCGTCGCCGCGCATCGCCGTGCGGGCGGCGGCGATCGCCTTGACGGACGCGATCGCGTTGCGCTCGATGCACGGGATCTGGACGAGGCCCCCCACCGGGTCGCACGTGAGGCCCAGGTTGTGCTCCATCGCGATCTCGGCGGCGTTCTCGATCTGCTTCGGGCTGCCGCCCAGCACCGCCGCCATGCCGGCCGCCGCCATCGAGCACGCCGAGCCGACCTCGCCCTGGCAGCCGACTTCGGCCCCCGAGATGGACGCCTCGTTCTTGAAGATCATCCCGATCGCCCCGGCCGTGAGCAGGAACCGGACGACCCCGGCGTCGTGGTAGCCCGGCACGAAGTCGCGGTAGTAGT
Organism: uncultured Propionibacteriaceae bacterium; assembly: GCA_937859105.1. Taxonomy (GTDB): domain Bacteria; phylum Actinomycetota; class Actinomycetes; order Propionibacteriales; family Propionibacteriaceae; genus Propioniciclava. The sequence goes on along the minus strand of CALMAD010000112.1, from coordinate 16,873 downwards.
GCAGGACGGCGGGGATGATGCCGGCCGCCCCGTTCGTCGGCGCGGTCACCACCCGGCCGCCGGAGGCGTTCTCCTCGTTCACGGCCAGCGCGTAGAGCGCGATCCAGTCCATGCCGCGCAGCGGGTCGTCGGACGCCGGCTCGCACCGCAGCTTCGCGTACAGCTCTGGCGCGCGCCGCCGGACGCGCAGCCCGCCCGGCAGGACGCCCTCGTTCTCCAGGCCGTTGCTCACGCACTCCTGCATCACGGACCAGATGTGCAGCAGGCCGGCCCGCACCTCGGCCTCGTCGCGCCAGGCGAGCTCGTTCTCCAGGCTCAGCCGCGCGATGGACTTGCCGGTCTCCGCGCACAACGCGAGCAGGTCGTCGGCGCTGTGGAACGGGTGGGTGAGCGGCGAGTCGTCGGGCGCGATGCGCTGGTGGCCCGCGGCGTCGGACGTCACGATGAAGCCGCCGCCGACGCTGTAGTAGGTGCGCTGGTCGACCACCTCGTCGCCCACGGACGCGGTGAAGATCATGCCGTTCGGGTGCAGGGGCAGCCCGCGTCGGCGATGTAGGACGACGTCGTCGCCGATCGAGAACCCGATCTCGCGCTCGCCGCGCAGGGAGAGCCGGCCGGTCGCGCGGACGGCGTCGACCCGCCCGGCGACGGCCTTCGGATCGACGGTCTCGGGGTGCTCGCCGAGCAACCCGAGGACGACCGCGACGTCGCTGCCGTGCCCGTGCCCGGTCGCCCCGAGGCTGCCGAACAGCTCGGCCTTGACCCGCGTGACGTCGCCGAGAAGGCCGGCGTCGGCGAGGGAATCCACGAAGCGGGAGGCGGCGCGCATCGGCCCGACGGTGTGGGACGACGACGGCCCGATTCCCACGCTGAACAGGTCGAACACGCTGAGCGCCATGCGGCCACGGTACTACGGGGGGCATCCGGGGCTCAGCCCCCGGTGGGGCGGCCGATCGGGCCCGGCGGGCGATGTTTTTGTCAGAGGGCCCGGGCAGGCTGGACGCCATGATGATCCTGATGATGATGCTCACCGTCGTGGCATGCGTGGTGTTCTGCGCGATGGCGGCTGCGCCGCTGGCCCTCGACCTGTGACGCCCGGCGCGAGATCGCTCAGATCTCCAGTTTGGTTCGGTTCCGCGGAGCCGGGCCGCTGAAGTAGCTTTGGCCCATGCGGCCCGAGCGCATCACCGATGTGGTGGCCCATCACGCCGAGAGCCCGGTGTGGTGGCCGCGGCTCGGCGTGCTCCGGTTCGTCGATCTGTACGCCGGGGCGATCCTGACGCTGGAGAGCGACGGGTCGGTGGGCGAGGTGTCGGTCGGGTCGCGCGTGGCCGCGTGCCTGCGCCCACGCGACCGGGGCGGCGCGATCGTGGCGACCGAGCGGGGGCTCGCCATCGCGGCGCGCGACGATCTGAGCGACCTGACGCCGTGGGGCCAACTGTTCGCCGACGCGCGGCAGCGCTTCAACGACGGCGCCTGCGACCCACACGGGCGCTTCTACGCGGGCACCACGAGCTATGCGGGGCTGGACGATATCGCGCTGCTGTACCGCATCGACTCCGGGGAGGCCGGGGCGGTACCGGTGGTGTCGAACCTGACGACGTCCAACGGCATGGCCTTCTCGCCCGACGGGCAGACGGCCTACCTGAACGACACGGCCGCGATGCGCACCTACGAGTTCGACTACTCGTGGGCGTCCGGCCTCACCAACCAGCGGATCTTTCTCTCGTTCCAGCCCGAGGAGGGGCGACCCGACGGGCTGACCGTCGACACCGAAGACGGGGTGTGGATCGCGCTCAACGGCGGCGGGTGCGTCCGCCGGTACTCGACCGACGGCGATCTCACCGACGAGATCCGCTTCCCCGTGTCGCAGATCACCGCCTGCACGTTCGGCGGCCCGGGGCACCGCACGCTGTTCTGCACGTCGTCGTCGCTGGGGCTGGCCGACGAGCCGGCCGCGGGGTCGGTGTTCGCGGTCGACGCCGGCGTGAGGGGGTGGCCGTTGAACACGTTCATCGGCGAGCCCCCGCGCATGTTCACCTGACCGGACGCCGCCGGCGCGGCTTCGCGCGCCCCTCGACTCGGACGGCCCCCTGGGCGGACGCCTACAGCTCCGGCTTCTCCAGCAGGCTGGGGCCGTACCACATGAGCAGCCGTCCGGACGCCTGCCGCGTCGGCAGCCCACCGAAGGCGGCGGCGTCCGCGGGGCCGAACGGGTAGGGCTCGTCCGGCAGCACGACCAGGTCGGGGGCGGCGTCCACGATCTCGTGCAGTTCGACGTGCGGGTAGCGCGGGCGTCCGGCGAACACGTTGCGCCAGCCGAGGTGCGCGAGCACGTCGGAGGTGAACGTCCGGCCGCCGACGACCATCCAGGGGTCGCGCCAGATCGGGCAGGCGCACGTGCCGCGGTCGGGCAGCGGGGTCGCCCAGAGCCGGCGCGCCTCGGGGAGCCAGGCGGGCGCGTCCCAGCGCAGGACATCGACGAACATCGCGTCCAGCTCGTCGAACGCCTCCTGCAGGCTGTCGATCGTGCTCACCCAGACCGGCAGCCCGGCGGCGCGGAGGCGGGCGACGTCGATCTCGCGGTTCTCCTCGCGGTTGGCGAGGACGACGTCGGGGTTCAGTTCGATGATCGCGGCCGTGTCGGGGTTCTTGGTGCCGCGGACGCGCCGGGCGTCCAGTCCGGCCGGGTGCGTACACCAGTCGGTGACGCCGACGAGCGCGGAGGCGTCCACGCTCGCGACGGCCTCGGTGAGGGACGGGACGAGGGAGACCACGCGTCGCGCGCCTGATCGGGCCGGCATCGGGGTGTCCTTTCGCGCTCAGTGAGCGTCGTGGTCGGAGGGGGAGTCGGGGTGCCGCGGCGGTGTCTTGGGGTGCCGGGGCGGCGTCTTGGGGTGTCGCGGACGCACGACCGGGATGATCTCGGTCGGCTGCTCGTTGCCGAGGAAGTTGGCCTGCAGATCGGGGTTGGTGACCTCGCCCTCGCGGATGAGCCGGCGGGCGCGGCTGAACTGCAGCAGGTTCACCCGGTTGACGCGCGCCACGTCGGCGGGCACCGCGCGACCGGCCTGGGACGCCTTCCAGTCGTGCCGGGCGCGCAGCCGGACCTCGACGTCGAGGTAGTCGAGCAGGTGGTCGATGGCCGCGAGCATCGCGCCGTGGAACATCCACTCCTCGGTGTCGTGGGGCGAGTCGACCATGATCTGCGTCAGGTCGAGGCGCGTCTGTTGCGCGGACGCCATCCGTTCGGCGAACAGCCGGTCGGTGTCGCTCTCGATCCCGCCTGCCTCGGCCTCGATGAGGGCGCCGTAGGCGTCCAGACAGAGCCCGATGTCGCGCAGGACCGCGGCGAACGCGATTCTCGTCTCCGTGCCGAAGCCGTCGTGCAGGGTCTGCTCTTCGGGCGCCTCCTCGGTGACGGCCAGGAAGAGCACGCGCGAGGCCAGCAGGCAGCGGTCGAGGGTGTCGAGGGCGGTCTGCAGCAGCGGGGCGATGTTGGCGATGCCGACGGCGCGGGTGTTCCACTTGCGGAGGTCCGAGACGTCCTTGATCTTGTCGTTCGCCCTGGTCACGAGCTTGACGGTGTCCCGAAGCTGCTCGAGCCCCGGCGTGCACGTGTCGCGGGTGACCGGGCCCGCGGCGGCCTGCTTCGCGGTCTCGGCGTAAATGTCGTGCAGCCGCCGGGCCACGTCGCGCACCGCCCCGGACGCCCGCCGCGCCGGGATCGTCGGCGGCAGCAGCAGGGGCATCACCATGCCGACGGCCGCCCCGATGAGCGTGTTGACGATGCGCGTCTCGGCGGCGATCGGCTGGCCGGCGGACGCCAGGATCAGCATGCCGCTGATCGGCACCTCGAGCGCCTGGTCGTCGAGCCGGAACGCCTTGGCGACGACGAGCGCGGCGAAGATGACGAACGCCAGCGACCACCAGTGCAGGCCGACGAGCGCGGCGACGCCGAGCGCGATGCCGACGCCGCACAGCACGGCCGCGACCCGGACGAGCGCCATCTTCGCCGAACTCTGCGCGGACGCCTGCATGACCAGCAGCGCGGTCAGCGTGCCGGTCATGTCGGGCGGACCGTCGCGGACGACGACCGTCAGCAGGTAGGCGACGATGCACGCGAACGTCAGCCGCAGCAGGTTCAGCACGATCGGCACGAGCCGTTCGACCACCCCGCGCGGCGTCTTCGGGTGCCCCGGCCACATCAGGTCGAGGACGCGTTCGGCGAGCGACGGCATATAACCAGTCTTTCACCCGTCGGGCGGACGCGCAGCCCACGCTCGGGGCGGAGCCGGGGGCGTCCGGTCGGCGAGTGTTCACACTTGATGAACGAAATTCCGTGGCTGGCACCCTCGAACGGGGGTGGCTGTGTCACAGTGTCGCATACCGACCCCACAGGAAGTCCTCATGAGCACGACGACCGTCCGGCGGCTTGCCGCTCTCGCCGCCGCGATCCTGGTGACCCTCGCGTCGCTCGCGGGCGTCCCCGCGCGAGCGGCGGAGGCGTCCGTGTTGCGCATCGCGATCGTGGCCCAGATCGACACGCTGAATCCGTTCAAGACGGCGCTGCTGCCGTCGATCAACGTGAACCGCATGCAGTTCGAGTCGCTGGTGGAGTCGGGGCTGCAGAACGAGCCGGTCGGCGGCTTCGCCGACCGCTGGGAGACCAGCCCGGACGGCCGGACGTGGACGTTCACCGTGCCCGACGGGCGCGTGTGGTCCGACGGGCAGCCCGCGACGGCCGACGACGCCGCCTGGACGCTGAACCAGATCATGACCAAGCCCGAGCTCGCGACCGCCAACGGCACGCTGGTCGCGAACGTCGCCTCCGCCGTCGCGCGCGACCCGCGCACGCTGGTGATCACGACCAAGGCTCCGCAGGCGACGAACCCGGGCATCGACATCCCGATCGTCCCGCGGCACGTCTGGGAAAACCGTGACGCCGCGCACTACCTCGACGACGTCACCGAGCCGGTCGTGGGTTCGGGGCCGTTCGTCGTGACGAAGCTCGACAAGGGGCAGTCGCTCGAGTTGGCCGCCAACCCGCGGTTCTGGCGCGGCGCCCCCCGGGCCGCCGGGCTGCGGTGGGTCTGGTACAAGAACATGGACGCCGCCGTCCAGGGGCTGCGGACCGGGGAGATCGACCTGGTGTCCGGGCTGACCAACGCCCAGTTCGACGCCCTGAGCGGCGTGCCGGGGGTGACGACGAGCGCCGGGGCCGGGCGGCGCTACATCGGTCTCACCGCCAACCCCGGGATGGCCTCCTCCGCCAACCAGCCGATGGGGAACGGCAACCCGGCGCTGCGCGATCCGGCGGTGCGGCGAGCCGTGTTTCTCGCGATCGACAACGCGACGATCGTCGAGCGGGTGCTCGGCTGCCGGGCCAAGCCCGGCGTGACCCAGATCCCGACCGTCTACCCGGCCTACTTCGGGCTGCCGGCGGGGGCGTCCCCGCGCACGTTCGATCCCGACGAGGCCGGACGCCTGATGGACGCCGCCGGCTACCGGCGCGGCGCCGACGGCGTCAGGGTGGACAAGGCGTCCGGACGGCCGCTGACGTTGCGCCTGCTCGGACGCAACTCCAGCCCCGACCTGGCCCGCATCGGGGAGTACGTGCGGTCGTGGCTGGAGCGGGTGGGCGTCCGGACGACCGTCCAGATCGTCTCCGACGCCAAGACCGACCAGGACAGCGCGGTCGGCAACTACGACCTGCTGCTCACCGGCTGGGCCGTCGGGCCCGACCCCGACTTCCAGCTCTCGATCAACCAGTGCTCCTCGCGGCCGAACACCGACGGCTCCGGGCGACTCAGCGAGGTGGGGTTCTGCGACGCCGAGTTCGACCGGCTGTTCGCCGCCCAGCACGCCGAGTTGGACGCGGCCCACCGCGCCGACCTCGTCAAGCGCGCGTTCGGGCGGCTGTACGACGCGAACGTCCTCGACGTGCTCTACTACCCCGACCAACTCGAGGCCTACCGCTCCGACCGCTGGAATGACTTCCAGCGGCAGCCGACCGGCACGGGCCCGATCACCGGGCAGAACTCCTACTGGGGCCTCTACTCGGCGACCCCCCGGGACGCCGCGGGTGCGGAGGGGACGCCCGGGGCGTCCGCGGCGCCCGGTGCGGGGCCGGCGTCCGATGCCGTGAGCGGCGCCTCAATCGCCGGGATCCTCGTGACGGTGGCCCTCGCGGGTGGCGCGATCTACCTGGTCCGGCGGCGGCGGTCGGCCGACGAGCGCGAGTGAGGCGACCGTGAGCCGGCGGCCGAGCGGGACCCGGGCGGGGTGAGATGAGCGTCCGGAGGGCGGCGTCCCGGGTGGTCGGTACGCTGGTGAGCCTCGGGATGGTGGCCGTGCTCGGGTTCTTCCTGTTCCGCGTGCTGCCCGGCGACCCGGTGCTGACCCTGACGCGGGGTCGTCCGGTGACGCCCGGCGAGGTCGCCCGGCTGCGGCACGAGTTCGGGCTCGACCGGCCGCTGGTCACCCAGTTCGTCGACTACGCGGCCTCGCTGCTGCGCGGGGACCTCGGGCGCTCGTACTTCTACGACCAGCCGGTCGCGCGGCTCATCGCCGAGCGCGTGGGCCCGACGCTGTTGCTGACCGGGGCCGCCCTCGTGCTGTCGGTCTCGCTCGGGGTGTGGCTGGGGCAGTGGGCGGGCTGGCGCCGAGGGTCGGCGTTCGACCGGGCGGCCACGGCCGCGGCGGTGGTCGGCTGGTCGGTGCCCGCTTTCTGGCTAGGGCTGTTGCTGCTGATGGCGTTCGGCGGGCCGCTGCCGACCGGGGGCATGGTCACCCCCGGGTCGGACGCCTCGGGCGCGGCCCTCGCGTGGGACGTCGCCCGGCACCTCGTGCTTCCTGCGCTCACCCTGGCCGCCGTGCAGTTCGCGCAGTACACGCTGACGATGCGGGCGTCCGTGCTGGGGGAGCTGGGGGAGGGCTACCTCACGACCGCGCGGGCGAAGGGGCTGCCGGAGGACGGTGTCCGGGCGCGGCACGTCCTGCCGAACGCGCTGCTGCCGACGGTGACGCTGGTGTTCCTCATGCTCGGGCAGGTCATCGGCGGGGCCATCGCCGTCGAGTCGGTGTTCAGTTGGCCGGGGCTCGGCTACCTCGCCTATCAGGCGCTCAGCGCCCCGGACCTGCCGCTGCTGCAGGGGACGTTCCTCGTCTTCAGCGCGACCGCCGTCGTCTCGAACGCCCTCGCCGACGTCGTCTACCGTCTGATCGACCCTCGGCTGAGGGGGACGTGATGGGCGGCGAGGGCCGGCCCGGCGGCCGGACGCGGCCGGGCCTGCGGACGGCGTCCTCCGCCGGGAGGCGGGCCGGCGTCCCGCCCAACGCCGCGATCGGGCTCGGGCTGCTGGCGTGCGTGACGGCGATCGCGCTGGCCGCGCCCGCGCTGGTCCCGGCAGAAACCCTCGACCCCACCCGCGTGACCGCGCCGGTGAACCAGCCGCCGTCGTGGGCGCACTGGCTGGGCACCGATCCGTCCGGCCGGGACGTCGCCGGCCTGCTGGCCTGGGGCGCCCGGGTGTCGCTGCTCGTCGGCGTGGCGTCGAGCGTGCTGGCGGTGGTCTTGGGGACGAGCGTCGGGCTGGCCGCCGGTCACGCCCGCGGCTGGCTCGAGGCGGCGCTGCTGCGGGTGATCGACTTCTTCGTCGTGGTGCCAGGGCTGGTGCTCGCCCTGGCGCTCTCGGCGGTGCTGCAGCCCGGCGTCTGGACGATCGTCGCCGCGATCGGGCTGACGTCCTGGTCGACGCTGGCGCGGGTCGTCCGGGCGCAGACCATGTCGATCGAGGCGCGGCCGTCCGTGGAGCGGGTGCGGGCGCTGGGGGCGTCCGGGTGGCACGTGCTCGGGCGGCACGTCCTCCCTGCGCTCGGGCCGCTCGTGCTCGCGCACGCGAACCTCGCGGTGGGAATGGCCATCATCATGGAGTCGACGCTGGCCTTTCTGGGGCTGAGCGACCCGCTGGCGCCCTCGTGGGGGGCGATGCTGCGGGAGGCGTCCGAGACGGGCGCGGCGACCGCGGGCTTCTGGTGGTTCGTGCTGCCGCCGGGGCTGGCGATCGTCGCCGTCGTGCTGGCATTCACGCTGGTGGGACGCGGGTTCGAGCGGTCCCTGACCGTGGGGCTCGGGGGGCGCTGAGATGGCCGAGCTGCGGTGGCGCGACGTCTCGGTCGAGTACCGGGCGGGGCGTCCGGGGACGGCCCGGGCCCGTCGGGGCGAGCCGGAGGCGTCCGGGGTGCTGGCCGTCGACGGGGTGTCGCTGCGCGTGCCCGCCGGCGCGACCGTCGGGTTGGCGGGCGAGTCGGGCTGCGGGAAGACGACGCTCGCGCTGTCGGCGCTGCGGCTGTTGCCGAGGTCGGCGCGGGTGCGCGGGGAGATTCTGCTCGACGGGGAGAACGTCCGCGACCTCTCCTTCGGACGCCTCCGTGCGGTCCGCTGGACGTCGGCGTCCGTGGTGTTCCAGGGCGCGGCCAGCAGCCTGAACCCGGTGCGCAGCGTCGGCTGGCAGATCGCGGAGGCGCTGCGGCTGCATCCCGGCGCCGACTGGATCGGACGCCGCGGCCGCCGGGCGCGCGTCGAGAAGTTGCTGGGGTCGGTGGGGCTGTCGCCGGCGCGGGCGGGCGCGTTCCCACACGAGTTGTCCGGGGGGCAGCGGCAGCGCGTCCTGATCGCCATGGCGCTGGCGTGCGACCCGCAGATCGTCATCGCGGACGAGCCGACGTCCGCGTTGGACGCCGACGTCGCCGCGCGGATCCAGGACACCCTGGGCGCGCTCGTCCGCGAGCGCGGGCTGTCGCTGTTGCTGATCAGCCACGACCTGCCGATGCTCGCCCGGGCGTGCGAGCGGCTCGTCGTGATGCAGGCGGGCCGCATCGTGGAGGAGGGGCCGTCCGCGGACGTCCTCGAGCACGCCCGGCACCCCTACACCCGCCGGCTGGCCGCGGCGTCCCTCGCCGTCGGCGACCGGTCGGTGCGCCGGCCGCGGTCCCGCCCGCCGACGGGTACGGGCGGGCGGCTGGAGGCGTCCGGGGTGACGGTCGACCTGGCCGGGCGCGGCGTCCGGACGCGGGCCGTGGCGGAGGCGTCCCTGGCGATCGAGCGCGGCGAGATCGTCGCCCTCGTGGGGCCTTCGGGGGCCGGCAAGACGACGCTCGCCCGGGCGATGCTCGGTCTGCAAGGGGTGACGTCGGGGAAGGTGCTGTTCGACGGGCGCCCGCTTCCGCGCGGGGCGGCCCTGCGGGCGTTCCGGCGGCGCGTGCAGTTCGTGCCGCAGAGCCCGGACGCCGCCCTCAGCCCGCGGCAGACGGTGTGGGACGCGGTGGCCGAGGGCCTGCGGATCCACCGCGTGCCCGGCGACGAGCGAACTCTCGTCGAGGACGCCCTCCGCGCCGCCGAGCTGGAACCCACCGAGCGCCTGCTGGGCGCCCTCCCCTCGGAGCTGTCGGGCGGTCAGCGGCAGCGCGTCGTGATCGCGGGGGCGTTGGCGCTGAACCCGGAGTTGCTGGTCGCCGACGAGCCGGTCTCCAGCCTGGACGCCACGGTCCGCGCGGAGATCGTGGCGCTGCTCGCGCACCTCCGGGACGCCCGCGGGCTCGGCGCGCTCGTCATCACCCACGACCGCGGCCTGGCGTGGGCTCTGGCCGACCGGATCGCGGTGATGCGCGGCGGACGCATCGTCGGCGTGGGCGGCGTCGAGGACGTCCTGCTGGGCGGCTGACCGGCCTCGGCGACCCCGGCGGTCGGCCGGCCCTCAGCCGGCCGCGGCCTTCCGGACGACCGCCGCCAAGAGCACGGCTCCCGTGGGGAGCGCGGCGGCGAACGGCTCCAGGTGCGGGCACTTCGACTCGCGGTAGGTCAGGACGAACTCGAACCCGTCGGGCACCGCGTGGTAGCAGACGCCGATGCCGTCCATCACGGCGGGCGCGAACGCGTAGCGGAGGAACTGGTCGGTGTCGCCCAACGACGTCGTCGACAGGAAGTCGTCCACGAGCCGCCGATACCCCTCGTCGCGGAAGAACTCGACGTCGCGCCCGAGGCGTCCGGCGGCGAACTTCAGGCCGAAGAGGTGCCGGTCGATCGCCTGGCCCTCTTTGCAGGCGCGCACGCGCTCGCGGTGGGCGTCCAGGGCGGCGTGCAGCAGCTCCGGCGTCGCGCGGCGGCGCTTCAGGGCGCCGGCCAGCTCGACCGCCTCGGGTGTGTTCGGGCGCAGGCACTCGGTGCGCCCCGCCTGGTACTCGCGCATGTCGACCGCCTCGTACGTGCTGCGCAGGCCGCCGGTGGCCACGAGCTGCCCGTACAGCAGGACGAACTGCTGGCAGGCGTCCAGGCTCAGCTTGAACGGCGGGTCGCTCGGCGGGTCGAACGGCGTCCGGACGATCCGCACCCGGTAGTTCGGCACCCGGCGCCGGTAGGCGGCCGCGTCGGCGGCGATCGCGTCCGATCGGTCGTCGGAGACCTGCCACTTCAGGCCGGCCATCGTCGTGGACGCCCCCGGCTCGTGGGTCACCGGGGGGACGACCTGCTGGGCCCGCGCGACCACGGCCTTCAGCGTCGAGCCGTCGACGACGCTGTGCTCGACGTGCATGCCGACGAAGCCGTCCGCGGGGCAGACCAGGTAGGTGACCGGCTTGTGGGCCCACGTCTTGCCCAGCTTGAACGTGAGCCGTTCGAGGTGCGTCGCGTCGTCGTCGGGGTCGTCGGCGATCGCGACGCAGAAGATCGCGTCGGTGATGCGCCGGTAGGTCTCGGCGTTGGCCGGGTCGGCCAGCAGGGCATCCAGGTGTTCGGACGCCTTCGCCCCGCCCAGGTACGACGGCACCGTGAAGAGGGTGTCGGGGGCGCCGGTCAGCGTGTCGAGGGCGTCCCGCAGCAGCGGCGGCGCGAGCGGCCGGCCGGCATCGTCGCTGACGGTCAGCGCGGACGCCCGCCCTCGCCACAGCACGACGATCTCGCGCCCGGCGGCCCCCTCGGGGCCGGGGACGAACTCGTCGTGCTCCGCGTGCGGCCGCCGGACGCCTCCGGCCAGATAGCTCCACTGCCGCAGACATCGCCACCCGCCCCGGGGCGACGGGTCGTCGGTCACCTCGCCGCGCAGGTACGCCAGGTGCACCGCCGCGAAGCGGTAGATCAGGTCGGCGACGCCCGCCCGGTCGCGCGACGACAGGGTCCAGTTGAGCTGGAACCCGACGTTGCTGGCCAGCGGCAGCGGCTTCCGGACGGCGAGGTACCCGTCCAGCCAGGCGTCCGACAGCCAGGAGCGGCCGTCGGCGTCCTCCTGGGCCGCGAAGTCCAGCAGGGCCTGCTGGCAGTCCGGCCCGTCGGACGCCCCGAACTCCGCGGTCACGCGCTCGGTCGCGCGGTACTCCGACTCGTCGAGCAGCGGACGGACGGTCGCCAAATACCGCTGCAGGGTCTGTTCCAGCGGCGGGACGGGCAGGTAATTCACGACTTCTCCCCCTCGTGGGCGGCGCGCACATCATGCCTCGCGGACAGGGCGGCGCGGAAGGGCCGGCGTCCGGCGGACGCCGACGGCCACATCGCGGGATACGGTGGCGGGCATGGGAGGGCGTCCCGGGGGATTGTCCGGCGCCTACTCCAGCGTGTGCTCCAGGGTGGGGGTGTGGGCGAGGAGGTCCTGGGTATAGGTCTGCTCCGGGCGGTCGAGGACGTCGGCGGCCAGCCCGCCTTCGACGAGGCGTCCGTGCTGGAGCACGAGGACGCGGTCGGCGATCGAGCGCACGAGCGCGAGGTCGTGGGTGACGAACAGCATCGAGATGCTGCGCTCGTTCTTGATGCGGTTGAGCAGCTCGGTGATCGAGCCCTGGATCGACACGTCCAGCGCGGAGGTGATCTCGTCGCACACGAGGATGTCCGGCTCGGCCGCCAGGGCGCGGGCGATGGCGACGCGCTGACGCTCCCCGCCGGAGAGCCGGTTGGTGCGCAGCGACAGGGCGCCCTCGCCGAGCTGGACGGCGTCCAGCAGTTGTGCCGCTCGCTCCCGGGCGGCGCGGCCGTGGGCGACCCCGAACAGCTCCAGCGGGCGCAGCAGGATCTGCTCGACCGTCCGCCGCGGGTTCAGCGACCCGTAGGGGTTCTGGAAGATGTACTGGATGCGCTTGCGCTGCTCGGGCGTCCGGCGGCGGGCGCTGCGGACGAGCTCTTCGCCGCCGAGGTCGACCTCGCCGTCCCACTGGTCGTGCAGCCCGGCGACGCACCGGGAGATCGTCGTCTTGCCCGACCCCGACTCGCCCACGAGCGCGACGATCTCGCGGCGGGCCAGGTCGAACCCCACGTCGTGCACCACGTGCGCCGGGCCGTAGTAGACGTTCAGGTCCTGCACCGTGAGCACGAGGTCGCGCTCACGCTGCGGGTCGGTGTCGGCGACCGCGCGGGCGCGAGGATCCCAGGCCGGCAGCTCGCCGGTGCGGATGCACCGCGCGTGATGCTGGGGGCCCACGTCGGCGTAGTCCGGCTCGGTGGCCGCGCACTCGGCGATCGCGAACGCGCAGCGGTCGTGGAAGCGGCACCCGGACGGCCGCGCGCCCGGGGCCGGCGTCCGGCCGGGGATGCCGGTGAGCGCGAACGAGCGATGCAGGTGGGGGATCGCGTTCAGCAGGGCCCGCGTGTACGGGTGGCCGGGGCGGTTGAAGATCTCGGCGGCCGGGCCGATCTCGATGAGCTGGCCCGCGTACATCACGGCGACCCGGTCGGCGATCGTCGCGACGACCGCCAGGTCGTGCGTGACGTACAGCGCGGCGACGGCGAACCGCTCGCACAGCCGATCGAGCGTCTCCAGCACCATCGACTGGGTCGTCACGTCGAGGCCGGTCGTCGGCTCGTCGAGCACCAGCACCTTCGGCCGCGGCAGGAACACCATCGCCAGCGCCACCCGCTGCACCTGCCCGCCCGAGAGCTGGTGCGGGTAGCGGCGCAGGAACTCGTCGGTGTTCGGCAGGCCGACCTCGGGCAGGATCGTCCGGATGGCGTCCGCACGCTCGGCGGGCGTCCCGACGTTGTGCAGGTCGAGCAGCTCGCGGAGCTGGGCGCCGATGCGGATCGCGGGGTTCAGCGCCGAGCTCGGGTCCTGCGGGACGTAGCCGATGTCGATGCCGCGGATGCGACGCACCTGGCCGGGCGACATGCTCCGGACGTCGTGCCCGGCGACGATGATCTGCCCGCCGGTGATCGCGGCGCCCGTCCGGGCGTAGCCGAGCAGCGCCGTCCCTGACGTCGTCTTGCCCGACCCCGACTCGCCCACCAGCCCGACGATCTTGCCGGGACGCAGCACGAGGTCGACGCCGTCGACCACGTCCACGCCGCGGGCCCGCAGGGAGACGCGCAGGTCGGACGCCGTGCAGACGGCCTCGTCGGGTTCGATCGGTTGGGCTGCGGTGCTCATGAGGCCCCCTTGGCGGTGCGCTGGCCGATTCCGTCGGCGATGAGGTTCGTCCCGATCGTGAACAGGCCGATGATGAGGACCGGCGCCAGGACGCCCCACGGCTGCACCAGCAGGCCCAGCCGGTTCTCGTTCGTCATCTGCCCCCAGTCGGCGGCCCCCGGGTCGGTGGCGAAGCCGAGGAAGCCGATCCCGGCGACCATGCCGATCGAGTAGGTGAGGCGCAGGCCGGTCTCGGCGAGCAGCGGGACGGCCAGGTTCGGCCCCAGCTCGGTGAAGACGACCCGCCAGCGGGACTCGCCCATCGCCTCGGCGGCGGTGATGAAGTCCTGGTTCACGTACGTCAGGGCGACGCCGCGCGAGACGCGGGCGACGCGTGGCGCGTGGGCGATGCCCACGATCAGCACGATCATCCACCACGTCGGCTGGTCGACCGCGCTCAGCACGAGCAGGGCGATCAGGATCTGCGGGAAGGCGAGCAGCACGTCGTTGCCGCGCATCAGGATCTCGTCGAGCCAGCCGCCCGCATAGGCCGCGACCACGCCGATGACGATGCCCAGCAGGACGCCGACGGCCGTCGCCAGCACGGCGATGATGAGCACGGACCGGCCGCCGTACAGGACGCGGCTCCAGACGTCCTGCCCGAGGTAGTCGGTGCCGAGGAAGGTCCCCTCCCGCGTGAACGGACGCCCCACGATGTCGTACTCGCCGTGCGGCGCGAGCAGCGGCCCGACGACGGCCAGCAGCACGATCAGCAGCGTCAACACCGTCCCGATGAGGATCTTCGGGTCTTTCAGGAACGTCTTCATGCGGCCATCCCCGTCCTCGCGCGCGGCGTCAGCAGGATGGACGCGATGTCGGCGATCAGGTTCACCACGATGTAGACCGACGCGATGATCATCGACAGCGCCTGCACGACCGGGAAGTCGGAGTTACGCACGGCGTCCACCAGCGCGGCCCCGATGCCCGGGTAGTTGAACAGGTACTCGATGAGGACGACGCCGCCGACCAACCAGGCGAGCTGCAGCGCCGTCACCTGGATCATCGGGACGATCGTGTTCGGCAGCGCGTGCTCGCGCAGGATGCGGCCCTCCGGGACGCCCTTCAGCCGGGCCAACTCGACGTAGTCGGAGTCGAGGGCCTCGATGAGGTTCGAGCGGAGAATGCGGACCAGGTAGGGGGTCACGGCGATCACCAGGGTTGCGACGGGCAGGATGAGGCTCGCCGGTCGATCCCACGGCATGTAGCCCACGGGTAGCACGGTCACGGCGGGCAACAGGTGGAAGACGCTCGTCGAGAACAGCGCGACGAGGAGGATGCCGGTGACGAACTCCGGGACGCCGGCCAGCGCCAGCGTCACGAACTGGATGCCGTTGTCGAGCGGGCCGCCGCGTCCGCGGGCCGACAGCATCGCCAGCGCGAGCGACAGGGGCACCATCACGAGGGCGGTCACCAGCACGAGGAACCCGCTGTTGACGACCTTGTCGCCGATCAGTTCGGCGACGGGCAGGCCGTTCGCGACCGAGTTGCCGGGGTTCCCCTGCAGCAGGTTGCCGAACCAGATGCCGTAGCGCACGGGCAGCGGCTCGTCGAGGTGCAACTCGGCCCGAATGGACGCCACCCGCTCGGGGCTCACGTCGAAGTCGCGGCCGAGGATCGCGCGGACCGGGTCGCCGATCGCCGACGTCGCGATGAACACGATCACCGAGACGAGCCACAGGGTCAGCACGGCGAGGCCGAGGCGCCGGAGGATCCACCGCGTCCAGGCCCGGGCGGGCGATCGTCCGGACGCCTCGGTGGCCGGCACGGAGACGGGGTCCTGGGGTTCCTGCTCGGCGGCGGGAGGGGAGGTCACGCTCATCGGGTCTCCACGGGCTTGACGAGGTTGAAGCGGAACGACGACACCGGGTGCTCGCGCGCGGGCACGAGCCCCGTGACGGAGTCGCTGTAGGCGTCCACCTGGTTCTTGAACGCCCAGATGAGGAACCCGCCCTGCTCGTACTCCATGCGCTGGGCGTCCTGGAGGAGGGTCCGGCGGCGGGTGCGGTCGAGCTCTTGCTGCGCGGAGGCGATGAGCCCCGCGTAGCGCTCGTCATACCAGTGCGTCTCGTTGTAGGGCGAGCTCTTCAGGGACGCCGCCGTCGCCTGCGGCAGGTACAGCTTCGTCGCCCAGAAGTCCTGGGCGAACACCCACTGCAGGTACTGCTCGCCGTAGAAGATGCTGCTGTCGACCTTCTGCAGCCGCACCCGGACGCCCGCCTTGCGCGCGTGCTGCACGAACAGGTTCGCCGACTCGACGCCGCCCGCGCCGACGGCGGTCGAGGTGACGAGCTCGACCTCCAGGTCCTGCTGGCCGGCCTGGCGCAGCAGGGAGCGGGCCTGGTCGATGTCCTGCTGCCGCTGCGGCAGGTCGTTGCCCAGGTAGTCGTCGTCGAAGGGCGCGTAGAGGTCGTTCGCCACCCGGCCGAAGCCGTTGAGCGCCTGGTTGATCATCTCCTGCCGGTCGGCGATGAGCCGCATCGCCTGCCGGACGCGGACGTCGGAGAAGGGCTTGGCGTCCACGCGCATCGTGAACGGCACCCAGCCGCCGGTCTCGGAGACGAGCGGGCTCGCGCTCTGCGAGTCGAGCGCGCCGGCGAGGTAGGTCGGAAGGTTGTCGATGGTGTGCACCTGCCCGGCGAGCAGGGCGTTCACCTTGGCCGCGTCGTCGGCGAAGTCGAGGATGACGAGTTCGTCGAAGGCGGCGCGCTGATCCCAGTAGTCGTCGTAGCGCAGGAAGTGGCTGCGCTGGCCGGGGACGAATCGCTGGAACTTCCACGGCCCGGTGCCGACCGGGTGGGAGAGGTCGAAGTCTTCCGGCACGATGCCGAGCGCGTACGAGGCGACGATCTGGTCGAAGACCGCGTACGGACGCTTGAGGTGGAACCGGAACGTCCGGTCGTCCACGACCCGGCTGGCCGCCAAATCGACGATCGGCACGAGGTCGGTCGCGAACGGCGCCGGCTTCTGCGGGTCGAGCATGCGCTCGTAGCTGGCCTTGACGTCGGACGCGCGGACGGGGCGTCCGTTGTGGAAGGTGACGTCGGGGCGCAGCCGCACTGTCCACTCGGTGGCCGTCGCGTTCGGCTCCACCGACTCCGCCAGGGACGCCTCGATGGTGTAGTCGGCGTTGTAGCGCAGCAGCGGCTCGTAGAGCTGCCGGACGCGGGCGATGTCGGGGTAGGCCACGGGGAAATGCGGGTCCACCGTGTCTTTCAGGCTGCCGCCGGTGGCGCCGTGGACGAGTTGGGCGGTGATCGCGTCCGACGACGGCCTGGTGCAGGCCGTGACGGACGCCGCCGTGCCGACGGCCAGCGCCGCGCCGCCGAGGCGGAGCAGGCGGCGCCGGCTGAGGCCGGTGTGGGGGGACGATGAAGCGTTCACGGGGCGGGATCCTCCTCGAGGGTGTGAACACCCTAGGACCATTTCCT